>JBGPLW010000173.1:0-6044 GCA_041486645.1 Gaiellaceae bacterium
AGTGGGCGCGGCTGGGATCGAACCAGCGACCCCTCGCGTGTGAAGCGAGTGCTCTCCCGCTGAGCTACGCGCCCGGGAGCGCAAGTGTAGCCAGCTAGGCTCGCGCGGTGGAAAACCGGCACGTCGTCGTCACGGGAGCAGGGCGGGGGATCGGCAAGGCGATCGCGCTGCGCCTCGCGCGCGACGGCGCGCGGCTGAGCCTGCTCGCGCGCGGTGAGGATGCGCTCGCAGAAACGGCAGCGGAGGTCGGCGGCGCGTTTGTGCGCGGTCTCGACATCCGCGACGGCGCGCAGGTCGAGGAAGCCTTCGCCGGGGCAGCGGACGCGAACGGGCCGATCAACGCACTCGTCGCGAACAGCGGCATCGGCGGCCCGAACGACGACAGCGAAGGCGACCGGTTCTTCGACCTCGTCGAGACGAACCTCGTCGGCACGTATCGATGTGTCCGCGCGGCGCAGCGCCGCTTCGACGTGGCGGCCGAGCGATGCGACATCGTCGTCATCGCGTCGATCCTCGCGCGCATCCCCGTCCCCGGCTACACGGGGTACAGCGCCTCGAAGGCGGGCCTCCTCGGGCTCGTCCGCTCGCTCGCGGCGGAGCTCGCGCCCGACAACGTGCAGGTGAACGCGATCTGCCCCGGCTGGGTCGACACGGACATGGCCTGGGAAGGCATCGACCTGATGGCTGACGCAATGGGCTTCACCCGCGACGAGGCCTACGCCCACGCGATGCGCGAGGTGCCGCTCCGGCGCATGAGCGCGCCGGGGGACATCGCCGGCACGGTCGCCTGGCTACTTTCGCCCGACTCCCGCGGCGTCACCGGGCAGGCGATCGACCACAACGGCGGCGCGTTCATGAGCTGAACGGAGCGCGGCGAGCGCCGACGCGCACAACGCCGCCGCGAGCACGAACGGGATCCAGTCGCCCGTCGCGCCTGCAATCGCACCGCCCGCAGCCGGACCGATCATCGCGCCGATCGCCCACGCGGCGTTCATGAACCCGAACGCCATCCCCTGCGCGAGCCCGACGTGCTCGGCGCCGTCGGCGATGAGCGCGAACGCCGGCGTGAACAGGAGGCCGTACGACATCGCCGCGAGCACGACGAGCGGCACGTAGACGAGCGGCCGCGCGTCGGCCGCGAGCCCGAGCGAGAACACCGCACCCGCCGCAAGCGAGACGCGAACCGGCAGCAGGCGTCCGCGCTCGTCCATGAGCCTGCCGATGAGCGGCGCCTGTACGGCCTCGAACCCGGCACCGACGAGCCAGACGCCGCCGATCGCCGCCGCGCCCCAGCCCGCCTTCGACAGATGCAGGGGCCCGAGCACGGAGAGGATCCCGAAGAGGAGCGACGCCACCGCCATCAACGCGAGACCGCCGGCGAACGTGCGGCTGCGCAGCGCGCGCACGAGTGCCGCGCCCGACGGTTGTTCACCCGGCGGCGGGCTGTCGAGCCGCAACGTCCATACGACGAGGACGGCCGCGAGCCCGGCGAGCGCGCAGAAGATGACGTCACGGCCGGCGAGCGCGGCCGCCGCGCCGATCACCGGCCCGAAGAGCGCGCCGAAGATCGCCGCGCCCATCGCGCTGCCGATCAGCGCGCCGCGCCGGTCGCGCGGCGCGACGGCGAGCAGCCAGCCGAAGGCGCCCGCCCACGTGAAGGCGCTGCCGCCGCCCTGGAGCAGGCGCGCCGCGAAGAGCGCCCAGAACCCACCGGCGAACGCGAAGCCCACGCTTGCGAGGCCCATCGCCGTGAGGCCGACGATCACCGCGCGCCGGGCACCGAGGCGGGCCGCCGCGAAGCCGCCGGGCAGGCCGCCGACGAGCGCGCCGGCTGCATAGGCGGCGACGAGCGCGCCCGCGCGGGTCTTCGAAAGCCCGAACTCGTGGGCGAAATGCGGCAGAAGCGGCGTCAGCGCTGCAAAGAGCATCGTGTCGACGAAGACGAGGACCGCGACGAGGAGCAGCAGACGGCGCATCTCCGGGACGCTATCTACCCTGCTGCATGTGACGATCGGTAGGCCCCGCGCCGTATCAGAAGGCGTGAACGCGGCTTCGACCTCGCTCGACGCCCCGGCGCTTCTCGGCGGACGGCCGGCGTTCGCCGACGTGGCCGCCGAACAGCTCGACGCGGTGTACCGCTACCTCGTCTACCTCACCGGCGACCGCGGAGCCGCCGAGGATCTGACCGCCGAGACCTTCGAGAAAGCGTTCCGCAGCTGGCGCCGCTTCGACCCGCGGCGTGGCTCACCGCGCACCTGGCTCTGCAAGATCGCGCGCAGCGTCGCCATCGACTGGTTCCGGGCCGAGACGCGGCGACGCCGGCGCGAGGAGAGATACGCGCGCGATATGCCGCTCGTCGAAGAGTTCGGCGACGGGCTCCCCGGCCCGTTGCAGGAGGCGCTGCGCGAGCTCTCGCCTGCGGAACGCGAGGTCGTCGCGCTCCGTGTGCTGCTCGAGCTCGACGGGCCGAGCGCCGCACGCGTGCTTGGAATCAGTCAGACCGCATGCTCGACGCGGCTCAGCCGCGCGCTGCGGCGACTCGAAGAGAGGATGGACGATGTCCGCGAATGAGATGACCGTCGAGAGGCTGCTGCGCGCCCATGCGCCGCACGCACCGGAAGGCCTGCGCGCGCGGGTGCTCGCGTCGAAGCCGGCGCCGGTACGGCGCTGGAGCCTGCCGCCGCGGCGGCTCGCGCTCGTCGTGTTGCCCGCGGCGCTCGGGATCGCGGTCACGGCTGCGCTCGTGAACGGCCTCGTCCGCTCCGGCAACCATCCGTCTGCGGTGCAGCACGGCTCCGCCGCCACCGCGGGCGCGACCGTCACCGACAGTTTCTCGACGGCTGCGCCGCCGGCCACGCAGCGCGTCGGCGCAGGTGCCGCGCAGTCCTACAAGCTCAAGGCGCCGGAAACTCCCAGCGTCACCTCGTCGCGTCTCGCGCACACCGACGCCTCGCTCCAGATCCGCGTCGCCGACACCCACGCGCTCTCCGCCGCGACGACCCGGGCAACGCAGATCGCAACGTCGCTCGGCGGCTACGCGAAGTCGGTCGACTACCGAACCCCGAGAAACGGCGACGGCGCCGCCTACATCGAGCTGCGTGTGCCAGCGCAGAACGTGAAGGCCGCCATCAGCCGGCTCGCGGGGCTCGGCACGATCGTCTCGCAGCAGCTCTCCGTGACCGATCTCGAGAGCAAGCTCGAGACGCAGTCGGCGCAGATCGCGCAGCTGCGCCGTCGCGTAGCCGCGCTCCGCGCCGCCCTCGCCGATCCCGCGCTTCCGGACGCCCAGCGGGTGCTGCTCCAGATCCGCCTCGCCGAGTCGAAGCGGGCGCTCGCGCAGCGGCTGAGCGCGCGCAAGGGAACCATTTCGGCGGGCGCGACCGCACGGATCTCGCTCGTCATCGGCACCGAAAAGGCGATCGCGCCGGTCGCCCACCGCGGGCGGCTCGGCCGCATGCTCCACTCGGCGGTCGGCTTCCTCGCGCTCGAGGCGATGGTCGCCCTCTATGCGCTGATCGTCATCAGCCCGCTCGCGCTCGCCGCCGCGCTCGTCTGGCTCTGGCGGCGGCGGTCGGTTGAACGGCTCCTGCACGCCTCGTGATCTGATGGAATAGCGCCGTGCTGCTCGCGGGGCTCTCGACTGGACACATGATCGGCCTGGCCGTCACGGGCGGGGTCTTCATCGCGTTCGCGCTGACCGCATCGTTTCTCGCGCCGCGCCGCTGGCCCGACTTCCCCGGCAAGAACGGCCTGAGCGTCTTCGTCATCGCGTGCTTCGTGCTCTTCGCGGCGATGCTCACCGCCGTCGAGGTCTTCGGCGTCGAGAAGTCGGAGGCGAAGACCGAGGCCGCCGCGCCGGGAGCCAAGACGATCGACGTCACCGAGAGCGAGTACAAGATCGCGCTGCCGTCGCTGAAGACGCTGTCGGCGGGCACTTACACCTTCGTCGTGAAGAACGACGGCCAGGTCGCGCACAACCTCGTGGTCGGCACCAAGAGCACCGGACTCATCCAGCCCGGCGGGACGGCGAAGCTCGTCGTGCCGCTCGCGGTGGGCACTACGTCGCTCTTCTGCTCGGTCGACGGTCATCGCCAGCTCGGGATGAACGCGACGATCACCGTCGGCTGAAACGACTCCTGAAAAGGGGAAAGCCCGCCGAGGGGGGCCGCAGCGGGCTTCTGGAGCTTTGCCGGGGAGGGGGGAGTAATCCGGCACACGAATCTTCGGCAGACGCGTCGCGCGCGCCCTCCCGAAAAAGGGTGATCTTCGGTTGGATACCCTGTTGCGGTTCCCGGAGAAGTGGCCGAGTGGCTGAAGGCGGCGCCCTGCTAAGGCGTTAGGTGGATGAATGTCTGCCTCGAGGGTTCGAATCCCTCCTTCTCCGTCCGAGGTGGCGCGATCCGGGGCTCCCGTTGTCCCCGAATCGATCCGCTCTCCCCGCACTCGAGACCGCGCTCTCGAGTGCGGCCGCTTCTGTCTGCCCGGTGAGCCAAAGAAGGGGGCCCACGGGGGAAACCATGGTTTCCCCCGTGCTGAAGCGGAGAGGGCGGGATTTGAACCCGCGACGCACCTTTCAGCACGTACGCGATTTCCAGTCGCGCTCCTTAGACCACTCGGACACCTCTCCGGGGCGACGCGCATCCTAGCCTCGGCACTACCGTGACCCTTCACGCGCGAAGGCCGCGTCCGAGGTGAGTCACGCGGACGCCACCGGTGTGCAGGAGCTCGGGCTCGGCGTCTCCGCCGCGGACACGCGAAAGAGCTGCTTGACATAAACCGCACAAGGGGCGAGATTGGAGCCTTCGATTCCTCCGCGCCCGATGCGACGCGGGGGAAGTGATGAAGAGTCGCTGCGGGGCAACGCCCGGACTCCATCACGCCGCCAACGGAAGGGAGAGTTCGTGATGCAGGTTCGCACCTCTTGCGGCATCGCCGTCCTCGCCGCTGCGCTCGTCGCTCTCGGAGCGCCTGCGGTCGCGCGCGCCGATGCAGTGACGCAGTGGAACATCAACGCCCAAACCGCGATCTTGGCCGCGGGGCCGACGTCACACGTCTCCACGCTGAGCTTCGCGATGGTCCAGGGCGCGGTCTACGACGCCGTCAACGCAATCGACGGCGGCTATCAGCCGTATCTCGTCATGCCCCGGGCCAACCCGTGGGACTCGGAAGATGCGGCCGTCGCGACTGCTGCGTACCGCGTTCTCGTGGCAATCGTTCCGGCCTCTCAGACGGTCGCGCTTGCGAACTTGGCGACGCAGTACGCCGCCGCGCTCGCTGCGATTCCCGCCGGGGCCGCGAAGGATGGCGGGATCGCCGCCGGCGCGGCGGCGGCCAGTGCGATGCTCGCAGCCCGAACGAACGACGGCCGCAATCCCACGACGCCGTTCCCGTTCGTGTTCGGCACCACCCCGGGCGTCTGGCGCGTGTCGCCGCCGCTCACTGCACCCGAACCAACACCCTGGGTCGGAAACGTGAAGCCGTTCCTCGTTCCGAACGCCGAGATGCTCCGCACCAAGGGCCCGAACGCGCTCACGAGCAAGGCGTACGCGCGTGATTTCAACGAGGTGAAGTCGGTCGGCTCCTTCTCGAGCACCACGCGCACCGCCGATCAGACGAACGCCGCGATCTTCTGGCAATCCAACCCGCTGGGGCTCTACGACGGTGTCATGCGCTCGTTGTCGGCCCGCTTCGGCTTGACCACGGCGCAGAACGCCCGCCTGTTCGCAATGGTGAGCCTCGCCGGTGCCGACGGAGCGATCGGCTGCTGGAACGACAAGTACTACTGGAACTTCTGGCGTCCGATCGACGCGATCCGACTCGCGGCGACCGACGGCAACCCGGCGACCGAGGCCGACCCCACCTGGCGGCCGCTCTTCGACCCGGCGACGCCGACAACGCCCGCTCTGGCGACGCCGAACTTCCCTGACCATCCGTCGGGGCACAGTTGCGTGAGCGGCGCGATCCTGAACACGATGCGGCGCTTCTTCGGCACCGACAAGATCGGGTTCGACATCGTGAGCTCGCGGTTCGCGGGCACGCCTGCA
>JBGPLW010000174.1:0-6025 GCA_041486645.1 Gaiellaceae bacterium
GAGCTTGCCGACGGTGGCCTTGCCGCCCCGGAAGACGAGATAGTCGGCGCCGAGCCGTGCCACCTTGATCTTCGCCTCCTGGATCGCGAACAGATGCTCGACCGGCTCCGGGAGCGGCCCGTACCGGTCCTCGAGCGCCGCCTGGAGCTCGCGCAGCTCGTCCTCCGTCTCGCTCAGCGCGAGCCTGCGGTGGATGTCGATGCGGAGGGCCTCGGACGAGACGTACTGCTGCGGGACGTAGGCGTCGATCCGCGCGTCGATCCGCACCGGCCGGACGGCGACGCGCCGCTGTCCCTGCAGCTCGGCGACGGCCTCGTTCAGCAGCTCGACGTAGAGCTCGAAGCCGACCGCGGCGACATGACCCGACTGCTCCGCGCCCAGCAGCTCGCCGGCGCCGCGGATCTCGAGGTCGCGCATCGCGATCGCGAAGCCGGCGCCGAGCTCCGTGTGGTCGGCGAGCGTCGCGAGCCGCGCACGCGCCTCCGCGGTCAACTCGCGCGCGTCGGGATAGAAGAGATACGCGTACGCCGTCTGGTCGGAGCGGCCGACACGGCCGCGGATCTGGTAGAGCTGCGACAGGCCGAGCGCGTCTGCGCGCTCGACGATCAGCGTGTTCGCCTGTGGGATGTCGAGGCCCGACTCGATGATCGTCGTCGAGACGAGGACGTCGGCGTCACCGCGAAGGAACGCGTGCATCTTGTCCTCGAGCTCCTTCTCCGGCATCTGCCCGTGCGCGACAAGCACCCGTGTCGACGGCACGAGCTGCTGCACCTTCCGCGCGGCCTCTTCGATCGTCTCGACGCGGTTGTGCAGGTAGAACGCCTGGCCGCCTCGCTCCTTCTCGCGCTCGAGCGCCATCGTGATCATCTCTTCGTCGTACTCGCCGACGGTGGTTCGGATCGGGCGGCGGCCCTCCGGCGGCGTCTCGATGATCGAGATGTCGCGCATGCCGGCAAGCGACATGTGCAGTGTCCTCGGGATCGGCGTCGCGCTCAGCGTGAGCACGTCGACCTCGAGCCGGAGCGCCTTCAGCAGCTCTTTCTGCTTGACGCCGAAGCGCTGCTCTTCGTCGAGGATCACGAGGCCGAGCTCCTTCGGGATCACGTCGCGGCTCAACACGCGGTGCGTGCCGATGAGCACGTCGACCTTCCCCTCGGAGAAGTCGGCGAGCACCTGCTTGACCTCCCGCGGCGAGCGGAAGCGCGACACCATCTCGACCCGAACCGGGAAGTCGCGGAAACGGTCGCGGAACGTGTTCCAATGCTGCTCGGCGAGAATCGTCGTCGGCGCGAGCATGAGCACCTGCTTGCCGTTGACCGCAACGGCGAACGCCGCGCGCACGGCGACCTCGGTCTTGCCGAAGCCGACGTCGCCGCAGACGAGGCGGTCCATCGGGCGAGGCGCCTCGAGGTCCTCCTTCACCGCTTCGATCGCGTTCTCCTGATCGGGTGTCTCGCGGTACGGGAACGAGGCCTCGAGCTGCTGCAGCCACTCGTGGTTCAGGTCGTAGGCGATTCCTTCGTGCGCCTGACGCGACGCGTACAGCGCGATCAGCTCGGACGCGAGCTCCTGCACCGACTCGCGCGCGCGCGACTTGAGCAGCTGCCAGGCCTTGCCGCCGAGCTTCGAGAGCGCAGGTGCCTTCGCGTCGGCGCCGATGTAGCGCGACACCTTGCCGAGCTGCTCGTGCGGAACGTAGAGACGGTCGTCGCCGCGGAATGCGAGCAGCAGGTAGTCGCGCGTGACGCCGGCGACCTCCTTCGTCTCGAAGCCGAGAAGCTTGCCGACGCCGTGATCCTCGTGAACGACATAGTCGCCGGTGCGAAGGTCGGCGAACGACTGCAGCGCGCGTCCGCCGAGGCGCCGCTCTCGCGGCGCGCGGCGGCGGAAGACCTGATGGTCGGGCAGCAGAACGAGGCCGAGATCGCGCCAGACAAAGCCGCGGCGGGCGGGAGAGATCGCGAAATAGAGCCCGGCGTCGGCCGGCAGTGCATCGCCGGGCTCGAGCAGCGTCGCCTCGACGCGCCGCAGCATGTTCTGCGTACGCAACGCCTCGCCGCGATGCGGGAACGCGACGACGACGCGCTGCCCTGCGCGCACGAACTGCGCGAGCTCCGACTCGGCCTCGGAGAGCCCGCGCGCCGCGATCGCCGGCCGCTGCGCCTCGAAGGCGTGCGGCTGCGACTGCGGGAACGGATCGAGCTCGGCGACGCCGTCGAGCGAAAGCGGCTCGAGGCCGTCCTCCTCCCAGATTCGCCGTACGTCGTCGGGCTGGAACACGAAGTCCGGCCGCCGGTCGAGCGCGGGCACGAGATCCGCAGGAACGGGGCGGGCCTCGCCCTCCTCCCCGTGCCACTCCTCGACGAGGTCGAGTCGGCGCTCGGCGGCCGGGAAAATCGTGCAGGTCTCCACCGGGTGCAGCGCGCGCTGGGTGAACGGCGAGAACGCGCGGATCGACTCCACCTCGTCGCCGAAGAACTCGATGCGGAGCGGCTCGCGCCCCGTCGTCGGAAAGACGTCGACGAGCCCGCCGCGGACCGCGAACTGCCCGCGGTCGTCGACGCGCTCGGCACGCTCGTAGCCCGCGAGCGCGAGATCCTCGGCGAGCGCGTCGACTCCGAGCTCGCTCCCCGCGCTCAGCTCGAGCGCCGCCGGTCGCGCAGCCGCTGGCGGCAAGGGCTCAGCGACCGCAAGTGCCGACGCGCACACCAGGCCGCCGCGCGCGATCACGTCGAGAGCGCGCGCACGCTCGCCGACGAGATGCGGCGGCGGCTCGAGGCCGGACTCCCAGCGGACGCCTCGGCTCGGCATCGTGCCGACGAGCTCGTCGCCGAGAAACCAGGCCGCGGCCTCGGCGACGTCACGGGCATCGACGTCCTCCGGGACGAGGCAAACGAGCGGCCGCTCGAGCCGCTCGTACAGCGACGCGAGCACGACCGGCAGCGCCGCCTCGGAGACTCGCGCGCGGCTCGGCAGCGCCTCGGCGAAGTCGACGAGGCGCTTGTCGTCCACGAGCTCGCGGACGAAGGCATGAAGAACTGGGCGGTCCATGACGAAGGGCGGAACCTCGCGGTTCCGCCCTTCGATCGTAGCCCGGCGCGCCTGGGTCTAGAGGTCGCCGCCGCCGCCCGCGGGCGCCGGGGCGAGGGAGCCCTGCACGGCGGAGAAGATCGCCCTGCACACGCCGCGGATGGAGACGCGGAACGTCGAGAGCGTGCCCGTGAAGAGCAACGGGCCGGTGCTCGACGAGACACTGGCCGAGACGGCCAGCTGCTGCCGCCCGCAACCCGGCGCGGCCGTGGTCACCGACATGCTCCCGCCGGTGAAGCTCCCGGTGAGCTGTGAGCCGTTGTTGCTGCGGAGCGAGAACGACCCGCCCGTGATCGATCCGGTCGCGGCATCCGCCGCGACGGTCGCCTGCCACGTCGCGCGATCGCCGGCAGAGCCGACTCCGGTGCCGAAGAACGTCGATCCGAACGCCATCCCTCCGAGCTGGTAGCTCGGCGAGGGAACGGCGGCACTCGCTGCAGTTGCGGCGGCGAGGGCGACGGCGGTCATCAGCGCGCCGGCGGTAAGGAACCTGCGCATCTGCGTCTCCCTTCAATTTGCGGCTTGACGCACATTCCGTCGGCACCGAGGCAGCCGCGTGTGAGGTCATCCCCTCGCGCGGGTGACACTCGTTAGAGGAGGGTCTACCGCCGGTTGACGGCGACCTGCGCGCGCTCGATGCCGTCGGTCTCGAGCGTCTCGACGGCGTCGGCGGCGCGCGCGACGAGCGACTCGACGTCGTCGTGCGGCGTGAAGTCGGAGAGCACGTAGTCGGCGAGCGGACGCGGATCGCCGCGCTCCGGCCGGCCGACGCCGACGCGGAGACGCATGAAGTCCTGTGTCTTCAGATGCTGGGCGATCGAGCGCAGCCCGTTGTGACCGCCGGAGCCGCCGCCGATGCGGAGCTGCAGCCGCCCGAAGTCGAAGTCGCCCTCGTCGTGCACGACGAGCACCGCGTCCGGGTCGAGCTTGTAGAAGCGCACCGCGGCGCCGACCGCCTTGCCGGACTCGTTCATGAACGTCTGCGGCTTCAGCAGCGCAAGCTTGTGCCCCTCGAGGCGAATCTCGGCGAGGTGGGCCGAGAACTTCGAGCGCCACGAGCCGTCATGCCGCCGTGCGAGCTCGTCGACGACGAGCCAGCCGACGTTGTGGCGGTTCCGGGCGTACTCGCGACCCGGATTGCCGAGACCGACGACGAGCAGGTCGAGCGACGACCCCTGGCGGCGGGGCCAGAGCCGCATCGAGCGCTAGCCCTCGGTGGTGCCCGAATCGCCGGCGGCGTCGCCGCCCGGCTCGGCCGGCGCCTCGGCGCCGCCCTCCGGCTGCTCGCCCTCCGCCGCGCCCTCGCCCTCGACGCCCTCGCCCTCTTCGGCGGGGACCTCTTCGGGCTCGATCTCGCGCGTCGGCGCCGTCACGGTGGCGACGACGGTCTCCGGATCGTCCAGGAACTTCACGCCCTCCTGCACGACGATGTCGCCGATGCGGAGCGTGTCGCCGGTCGCCATGTCCGAGACGTCGAGATCGATGTGCTCGGGCACTTCCAGCGGGAGCGCCTCGACCTGGATCTCGCGGAGCGGCTGCGAGAGGACACCGCCCTCCTTCACGCCGGGCGCATTGTCGCCGCCGATCAGGTGCACCGAGACCGACGCGGTGATCGCGCGGTCGAGTCGAACCTCGTGCAGGTCGACGTGCGTGACGCCGCCCCTGACCTTGTCGACCTGGTAGTCCTTGAGGATCGAGGCGTGGGCCTTGCCGGTGCCGTCGATCTCCACGTCGAGGATCGAGTGGAGGCCCGCGGCGCCGGTCAGCGCGCGGCGAAGCTCGCGCTCCTCGATGGTGATTGCGACCGGGTCGCCGGCGCCATAGAGGACGCCGGGGATGAGCCCCTGTCGCCGCAGGCGGCGCGTTTCGCTCGACCCGAGCTGCTCGCGGGTCTTGACGATCAACTTTGTGCGCTCACCAGCCATTCCGGCGGCGGAGTGTAGCGGAGACCCGGTCCGAACCTGCAGACTCCGAGGGTGTTCGAGGACCTCCTGCGCGGCTGGGACGGGGAAGAAGCCGTCATTCGCTACGACGAGCCGAGCGGCGCGTGGATCTTCGTCTGCGTGCATTCGACCGCGCTCGGCCCGGCGGGCGGCGGCACGCGGATGCGGGTGTACGAGCAGCCGGCGGACGGGCTCGCCGACGCGATGCGGCTCTCCCAGGCGATGACGGTGAAGATGGCGGTTGCGGACTGCGAGCGCGGCGGCGGCAAAGCGGTGCTCGCGGTGCCGGAGCTGCCGACGGGCGACAAGCGCCGCGCGCTGCTTCTCCGCTACGGGCAGCTCGTCACGGCGCTCGGCGGGACCTACCGCACGGCGGGCGACATGAACATCTCGCCCGAGGATCTCGACGTTGTGCACGAGGTGTGCCCGTGGGTGTACGGCACGACGGGCGCGGGCGGCAACAGCGGCCGCGGCACCGCGCGCGGTGTGCTGCACGGGATCCGCGCAAGCGTCGAGCATGTCTTCGGCTCGGCCGACCTCGCGGGCCGCCGCGTGCTCGTGCAGGGCGCGGGCTCCGTCGGGCACGATCTCGCCCGCGACCTGCTCGCGGAAGGAGCGGTCGTACTGGTCTCCGACGTCGACGAGGCGCGCGCGGCGTCGACGGGCGCGGAGGTCGTGCCGGCCGGCGAGGCGCTTGCAACCGAGTGCGACGTGTACTCGCCGTGCGCCGTCGGCGGGACGCTCAGCGCCGCGACGATCCCGGACCTCCGCTGCCGCATCGTCGCGGGATCGGCGAACAACCAGCTCGCGGAGCCGGAGGACGCCGAGCGGCTGCGCGCCGCCGGGATCCTCTACGCACCCGACTACGTAACCAACGCCGGCGGCGTCATTCAGCTCGTCGGGCTCGAGGACCGGCACTGGTCGGAGGCCGAGCTCGAGGAGAATCTCGCCGGGATCGGCGACACGCTGCGGCGCATCTACCACGATGCGGA
>JBGPLW010000175.1:0-5976 GCA_041486645.1 Gaiellaceae bacterium
AAGGATCCGTGCACGATCCGCGGCACGATCAACAACGACTTCCTCGTCGGAACGACGAAGGCGGACGTGATCTGTGGGCTCGGCGGCGACGACTCGATTCAAGGCCTCGCCGGCAACGACCGCATCGACGGCGGCGCCGGGAACGACAGCATCGACGGCGGCCCCGGCAAGGACACGCTGATCGGCGGCAACGGGAACGACACGTTCAACGCCAAGGACGGCGCCCGTGATGTCGTCAACGGCGGCCCCGGCACGGACAACGCGACCGTGGACAAGGTCGACAAGCTGATCTCGATCGAGAAGCGCAACAAGAAGTGATTCCCTCCGCGACTCGACACGCCTGGCAAAGGCCGCCGTGATCCGTCAGGTAACGGTCGCAGCGGCCTTGGCCTCTATGGCGGCGTTCCTGCTCGCGGCCGCAGCGTCGCCAGCGGCGCCTGCCGGCGGCGCCGGCTTCGGCAACGTCGGCATTGCGGTGCTCGCAACGGCCGATGCCGCAGCCGAACCGTCCTCTGTCGCGGTCGAGGCAAACGACGGCGTCATCGTCGCCGTCGGCAGCGTCGAGCTGTTCCGGGTCACGAGCACGGGCGCACGCAGCGGGTTCGGGCCGTCGCACAAGCCGGTGTTTCTGCACTCGCCGAGCGGGTGCAGCCCGGCCGTCGCCGTGGACGGCGAAGCACGGATCATCGTCGCCTGCGGCAGCATCCTCGCGCGCCTGTTCCCGAGCGGGCACCTCGACACGCACTTCGGCAACGGCGGCATCGTCACGGTGGCGGGCGTGCTGCTCTCGACCCTCGCGCTCGCGCCCGGAGGCCGGCTCCTCGTCGGCGGCGCTGTCCCGGCGCCTGCGGGGGTGCCTCCATCGAGCGGCGCGCTCCTGCGCTTTCTTGCGGACGGCAAGCCCGACAGATCGTTCGGAGCAGCGGGCAGAGTCACCGTCCCCTCGGCGTTCCGGCTGGCGGACGCTGTCGCGATCGACGGGCTCGGCCGCGTCGTCGTCGCGGCGGGCTCGATCTTCCGTTTCGACGCCGTGGGAGCGCCGGACACGACGTTCGGATCGTCGGGACGGGTCGACGTCCAGGACTTCAACGCCCAAGTGGCCGCAGTGCAGCACGACGCGCGGATCGTCGTAGCCGGAGCGGTAGGCGGGACTGCGGTTCTCCGCCTGCTCGACGACGGATCGCGCGACGCGAGTTTCGCCGGCGGCGGCATCGTCCTCCCGGGCGGCTACATGAACGCGACCGGGATCGTCCTCCAGCCGACCGGTGGAGTCGTCGTGACCGCCGTGCTCACCTACCCGTACGGGGTTCTCGGCTGGCTCGTGCAGCGGCTGCGCACGGACGGGTCGATCGCCGAGGCCGGCGGGGCGCCCGGTTTCGTCGACCCGGACACCGACTGCTGGTCCGAGACGCCGGACGCGGTCGCAGAGCAGTCCGACGGCAAGATCGTGGTCGCCGGCTTCTCCTGCTACGAGGGGGAGTTTCCACAGCTCTTCGCGGTGCGGTACACGCAGGCGCTCGCCTTCGACGCGGGCGTTCGTCTCGAGCAGACGCGCATGGGTCGGGTGATCGTCCGCAACGAAGCCGGAACGACCAGCGTCACGGCGAACGTCATGGTCAACGACTCGGCGCGGCTGAGCGTCGAGGTCCGATGGACGCAGCTCGAGCCGGTTGGGCCGTGTCCGCCGCCGGGTGCCGCGAAGCCGTGCCCGACGCGACCCGAGCCGATCGGTCCGCGGGTTCGACTCGCGCCGGGGAGCGCTCTCGGCGGGGCGAGGCTGCGCCACGCTGCGTCCGCGTTGTTCACCAACGCCACCGGTGACCGTGTTGTTCACCTGATGGTGCTCGTGCCGACGCGTGCTCTCTGGCGGCATCACCCCTACGTCGTCACACTTGACGCGAGCGACGCGCGCGGGCGAGCCGCACGCCGAGTCGTGCTTCGCTTCACTGCGCCGTAGATCAGGGCGTCCCGGGCTGGCTGCCGGGCGGACAGATCGGATTGTCGCCCGTGACCGTGAAGTTGTCGAAGTCGACGATCACCTCGTGACCTGCGAAGCCGCGGCCGTCGCCGTTCACTTGGCCGGCTCCGACGGCGATCGTGGCGGTGCTCGCGATTCGGCCGGAGGTCAGCTCCTGCCAGCTCCCCTTGTGGAGAAACGATGCGGTGACGACCCCGTCCCGCCGCACGAGCCGGAGGGTGCCGGTCGAGTCGTCGAGGGGCACGGAGCCGCTGTCGCCGGTGAACGAGCCGTACGCGTCGCCCCACTGCGCCGAGCTCCAGCGCCACGACTGCCAGCCGACGTTGTTCGGGCCGAAGAACGCCCACAGGATCGCCATGATCCCGTTGCCCGGCGGCCACTCCTTCAGCACGAAGTCGACCCGCGCATCGAAGTCGCCGGGGAACTTGCAGCGCGTGCCGAGGTGGCCGCCGAGGCTGTTGTACGGCCCGCCCGGCGTCCCGGCAGGCGAGAACGTGAACTCGAGCCGGCCGGCCGTCTGCGTGAGATTCCTACCCGTGCCTTCGCTGATCTGGTACCAGATCGTCCCGTCGAGCTGGTTGTCGTCGAACGCGTCGGCAATCGTGCGGGTGCTCGACGGAGGCTGCTTCGGTGTCGTGGTCGTCGCCGGCGTCGTCGTCGCAGGCGTGGTCTTCGGCTGCGCGGCGGGTGGCGGCTGCGGCGTCTTGGTGTGACTCACCGGCGTCGATCGATGCACCACCGCCGCATGTACTCGGGCCGTGTGGGCCGGCGTGACACGCGGCTTCGCCGCCGCGTGGTGCTTGGCGCCCGAGACTCGCTGCCGTCGCACTGCGGCGTGACTCGACTTCGACGCTGCGGCGGCGCGCTGCCTGGCCGGGGGAGCGCTTGCCGGTGAGGTCGGGCTCGCGCTGTCGTCGTACAGCAGAACAGCCGCCGCCGCGATGCCCGAAGTGAGCGCAACCGCGACGAGTAGCGCGACCACTGCGCGCCGCCGGCGGCGTGGCGCCGCGACCACAGGCTCGCCTGCCGGCGGCTCGGCCCGGAAGCCGAGCTCGGGCTCCTGCCGGAGGATCGCGCCCTCGAGCTCGCGCAGAGCCGGGCTCGGCTCGAGCCCGAGCTCCTCGTCGAGGATCCGCTTCGTCTCGCGATAGGCCTCGAGCGCTTCCGCCTGCCGGTCACTGCGGTAGAGGGCGACGATGTACAGCGCGCGTAGCCGCTCGCGCAGCGGCTGCCTCGCGATCAGCGACCCGAGCTCCGGGACGAGCTCGGCGTGGCGCCCGCGCTCGAGATCGCTGTCGATTCGGGCCTCGAGCGCGGCCAGCCTCAGCTCGTCGAGGGCGGCCGACTCTGCGGGAGCGAAGGGCGCCTCGACGTCGGCAAGCGGTGTGCCGCTGAAAACCGAGTCCGCCTCGCGAAGGAGCCGCGAGCGCTCGGCGAGATCCGCCGTCGCACCTGAATGTGCGACGAGCTCACGGAAGCGATCGAGATCGAGCTCTCCGTGCTCGACGCGCACGAGATAGCCGGGCGACTTCGTGACGACGCGGTCACCGATCGCCTTGCGCAGCCGCGAGACCTGGTTCTGGAGGGCGGCGTGCGCGTCACGCGGCGGGTCGTCCCACAGGTCGTCGACGAGCCTGTCCGCGGCAACGACCCGGTTCGCGTCGAGGAGGAGCCGGCCGAGCAACGCGCGCTGGCGCGGCCCGCCGAGCGCGACGGCCTCGCCGTCCCGAGCGGCTTCGATCGAGCCCAGGATCACAAAATCCACCGTCGATTCCCCACGATCAACGTAACAGCGCATCCCCGCTGCGGATAGACCCTGAAAGCCGTTTGCGAGCGAGTTGCGAGCGCGCGGAGCGAGGCTCGCAGCATGCAACGACGCGTTGTCATCGCCGCCAGCGGGAGCGGCGTCCTCACGGCGATCCGGCGGGCGCTCGCGGCCGCCGGCTTCGTCGTCGCCGCCGAGGCCCTCGACGCACGGTCGGCATTCGCCGCCGTTGCGCGCGAGCGCCCCGATGCGGTCGTCTTCGACTCGGACCTTCCCGGTGGGGCGCTCGTCGCGGCCGCGGCGATCGCCACCCCGGGCGATCCGCCGCCCGTCCTCGTCCTCGACGAGGGGGGCACCGACCCGCGCCTCCGAGCGGCCGAGCTCGCCGGCGCATCCGGCTACCTCAGCGGCCCCCTCGACGGCGATCGCCTCGCCGACGCCGTCGTCGACTTGCTCCGTACAACCGACTCCCACGGGAGGGAACAGAGATGAATGGACGTACAGCAGCAGCAGCGCTCGTCGTCGGCGTCGCCGCACTCGCCGGCTCCGCCGGCGCGCAGGCCGCCTCCTCCGGCGCGAACGGCAAGCTCGCGTTCTCGTCGAATCGCGGCGGCCAAAACGAGATCTACGTCTCGAACGCCGACGGCAGCAGCCGCGTCGCACTTGGTGCCGCCGGAAACGCGCCGCAGTGGTCACCGGACGGCAGCCGGATCGCGTTCGGCAGCAACCGTGACGGCAACAACGAGATCTACGTCATGAACGCGGACGGCAGCGGCCAGACGCGGCTGACGTTCAACTCCACGTACGACAGCCGGCCGCAGTGGACGGCGGACGGCACGCAGCTCGTCTTCACGCGGATCGTCGACGGCAACTGGGAGATCTTCCGCATGAACGCCGACGGCAGCGACCAGGTCGATCTCACGAACGATCCGGCTGTCGACTGGAGCCAGGCGACCTCGCCACACGGGAAGAAGATCGTCTTCACGCGCGAGGAGAACGGCGTCGGGCATCTCTTCGTGATGACGGATGACGGCAACGGGCTCCAGCGCCTCACGAACACGTCCGGCTACGACGCGTACCCGAGCTGGTCGCCGCGCGGCAACCAGATCCTCTTCCAGCGCGACCAGGCCGGGAGCTCCGACCTCTGGGTCCTGGCAGCGAACGGCAGCGAGACCCAGCTCACGCACAAGGGAGCGACGGAGTACATCGTCAACGGCTCGTGGTCGCCCGACGGGACGAAGATCGTCTACACGAGCTGTGCGCTCGCGACCTTCAGTCCGTGCAACCTGCACGTGATGAACGCCGACGGAAGCGGGGACGTCGAGATCTCGACTCCGAAGGTTCCGTACCTCGACACGTTCACGGGCAACCGCCTCGACCCGTTCTGGGGCAGCCCGTTCGTCCAGGGCGGCGGCGTCTCGATCGCGCAGGCGAACGACGAGCTCGAGATCTCGGTGCCGTCGTCGGCCACCCTCGATCCGAGCTTCGGCTACATCTCACTCGGCGTCGGTGCGCAGTGCCGCCTCACCGGCGACTTCGACATCCAGGTCGACTACCGCTTGCTGAGCGGTCAGCTCCCCGAGAGCTCGATCAACCTCGGCCTAGCCACGTCGAGCCCGGACTACTCGGTGTTCCACGGGCTCTTCGTGTTCAATCCGGGCGGGGGCACATCGATCTCGACGGGCTTCCCCGGTCCGGTCAACACGTTCGTGCGGGCACCCGAGACCTCCTCGTCGCTTCGCCTAACCCGCGTCGGCGCGACGTGGTCCGCGTACCGGCTCGTGGGCGGTGCCTGGGAGCTACTGCAATCGACGCCCGACTCAACGGTCGCCGACCAGCTCGCGAATCTGAACGTGTTCTCGAACGCGGTGCAGTTCAGCCATCCGGACGTGAAGGTCGCGTACGACAACTTCCGCGTCTCGAGCGGAACGTTCTCGTGCCCGTCGTGGTGGAGCGACTCGAACGCCGACTGGCAGCCGATCGGCAAGTAGCCCGAGAAACGAAGCGGCCGCCTCCCGGCGGCCGCTCCCAACTCAGTCGGTCGGCTCTTCCGTCGCTTCGTCGGGTGGGACCGTCACCTTCTCGGGCGTCACGTCGCTCGGGATGAAGGTGATGTCGACCTCTTCGCCCGGCTCGCCGTCGTCGTTCAGCTTGCGGCTGACGAGGATCGTCGAGCCCGGATCGATCGACCGGCCGAGGACGTAGTCCGCGAGCGGGTCCTCGATGAAGCGCT
>JBGPLW010000176.1:0-5976 GCA_041486645.1 Gaiellaceae bacterium
GCGCGACCGGGATCCTGCTCAACATCACGGGCGGCCCGCAGATCGGGCTCTTCGAGGTGAACGAGGCCGCGGAGGTCGTCACGAGCGCCGCCGACCAGAACGCGAACGTCATCTTCGGCGCCGTCATCGACGACGCGATGGGCGACAACGTGCGGGTGACCGTGATCGCAACCGGCTTCGGCGGCGGCGGCCGCCGGCGGCGGCGCGCGACCTTCGAGGCTCCGCTGCCCGCAGCTCCCGTGCCCGGCGGCGGCTTCGAGATGCCGGACGAGGCGCTCGACGTCCCGTCCTTCCTCCGCGAGGACTGAGCCGCCCACGACGTTCGGCGCGCCCAGGCCCATCCTCGGATGAAGCCGGGGCGGCCCCGTTTTCGGAGGCGAACCGCCGTCCGGCAGGCAGACACTAGGATCGTCTGCGCATGTCGCAGACGCTCTTGAAGACGCCGCTGCACGACCGGCACGTCGCGCTCGGCGCGAAGATGGTGCCCTTCGCCGGCTGGGAGATGCCGGTGCAGTACGAGGGCGTGATCCAGGAGCACCGCGCGGTCCGGACCGACGCAGGCGTCTTCGACGTCTCGCACATGGGCCAGATCGACGTCGAGGGCCCTCGCGCCCACGATCTCCTCCAGGGGCTCCTCTCGAACGACCTCGACCGGATCGAGCCGGGCCAGGCGCAGTACACGCTGCTGCCGAACGAGCGCGGCGGGATCGTCGACGACCTGATCGCGTACCGGCTCAGCCCGTTCCACTACCTGCTCGTCGTGAACGCGTCGAACCGCAACACCGACTTCGCGTGGATCAAGGAGCGTGAGATCGGCGGCTCGGAGGTGCGCGACGTCTCCGACGAGTACGCGCTTCTCGCCGTGCAAGGGCCGAACGCGATCACGAAGCTCGGGCTCGGGCCTGCGCCGAAGAACTCCTTCGCCGAAGAGACGATCGACGGCGTGCAGTGCATGGTCAACCGCACCGGCTACACCGGCGAGGACGGCTGCGAGATCCTCTGCATGGAGGAGGACGCCGGCGCCCTCTGGGATGCGGTGCTCGCGCGCGGCGTCACGCCCTGCGGCCTCGGCGCGCGCGACACGCTCCGCCTCGAGGCGTGCTACCCGCTGCACGGGAACGACATCTCGCCGGACATCGATCCGATCTCCGCCGGGCTCGGCTGGACGTGCGCGCTCGCGAAGGACTTCACCGGCGCCGAGACGCTGCGCCGCATCAAGGAGACCGGCCCCGAGCGGAAGCTCGTCGCGTTCGTCATGGAAGACAAGGCGATCCCGCGGCAGGGGATGCCGATCGACGGCGGGGGCGAGGTCACCTCCGGGACGCACTCGCCGATGCTCGACATCGGCATCGGCATGGGTTACGTCCCCGTCGCGCAGGCGGCCGTGGGCACGCCGCTGACGATCGACGTGCGGGGCAAGCCGCGCAGCGCGCGCGTCGTGAAGAAACCGATCTACGACAGGGAGGGCTGAGATGGCGGCTGCGGAGTCGTATCCCGACGACCTCAAGTACCACCGCGAGCACGACTGGGCACGCGTCGAAGGCGACGAAGCCGTCCTCGGCATCACGTGGTTTGCGCAGGACGCGCTGGGCGAGCTCGTCCACTACGAGGCGCCCGCGGCGGGCTCGACGGTGACGAAGGACAGCTCGTACGGCGAGGTCGAGTCGGTGAAGGCCGTCTCCGACATCGTCGCGCCGCTCTCGGGCGAGGTGCTCGAGGTCAACCAGGCGGTCGTCGACGCGCCCGAGACGGTGAATGACGATCCCTACGGCAACGGCTGGCTCATCCGCGTCCGGCTCTCCGATCCGGCCGAGGTCGACTCGCTGCTCGACGCCGAGTCGTACAAACAGGTTCTGGCCGACCAGTGACGCACCCGTACCTCGCGCTCACCGACGACGACCGGGAGGAGATGCTCCGGACGATCGGAGTCTCCTCGGTCGACGAGCTGTTCCGCGACATCCCCGCAGGCGTCCGCTTCGGACGCGAGCTCGACCTCGAGCCGGCGCTCTCCGAGCAGGAGCTGTCCGCGCATCTCGGCGCGCTCGCCGCGCGCAACGTCGACACGACGCGAGAGATCTCGTTCCTCGGCGCCGGCATCTACGACCATTACGTCCCGGCCGTCGTCGACGCCGTTCTCCAGCGCGGCGAGTTCCTGACTGCGTACACGCCCTACCAGCCCGAGATGAGCCAGGGCGTGCTCCAGTCGATCTTCGAGTACCAGACCGCGATCTGCGAGCTCACCGGCATGGACGTCTCGAATGCGTCGGGCTACGACGGGACGACCGTCACCGCCGACGCGTGCTACATCGCGAAGCACGCGACGGGGAAGACGAAGATCGTCGTCACCGAGGCGACGAACCCGCAGGTCCGCCAGGTCGTGAAGACGTACGCGCCGGGCTTCGGTCTCGAGGTCGTCGAGGTGCCGCACCGCGGCGGGACGACCGATCCGGACGACGTGCGGAAGGCAGCCGAGGGCGCGGCGGCGGTCATCTTCCAGCAGCCGAACATGTTCGGCTGCCTCGAGCCGGCGCCGGATCTCGCGGCCGCCGCGAACGAGGCGGAGGCGCTCTCGATCGCACACGTCGACCCGTTGTCGCTCGGCGTGCTCGAGGCGCCGGGACGCTACGGCTGCTCGATCGCGCTCGGCGAGGGCCAGGGGGCAGGCAACTTCCCCGCGTTCGGCGGCCCGCACTACGGGTTCCTTGCGGCACGGCAGGACTACATCCGGCGCATGCCCGGCAGGATCGTCGGCGAGACGGTGGACGCCGCGGGCGAGCGCGGCTATGTCCTCACCCTGCAGACCCGGGAGCAGCACATCCGCCGTGAGAAGGCGACGTCGAACATCACGACGAACCAGACCCTCCTGGCGCTCGGTGGGCTCGTCTACCTCACGTGGCTCGGGCCGCAGGGGCTACGCGAGTTGGGGGAGACCTGTCTCTCGCTCGCGGCGTACGCGAAGCAGCAGCTGCGAGAGCGAGCGGGTCTCGAACCGGTGTTTGCAGATCGGGCAACGTTCAAGGAGTTTGCCGTCCGGGTCGGACGGAACGCCCGCGACGTGATCGCGGCGGCGCGCGAACAGGGTGTCCACCCGGGCTACGCGCTCGGCCGCGACTACGAGGGCATGGACGACGTGCTGCTCGTCGCCGTCACCGAGAAGCGGACGCCGGCCGAGATCGACCGGCTCGCGGACGTGCTCGCGGCGGTGACCGCATGAAGCTGATCTACGAGAAGTCGCAGGCCGGCCGCCGCGCGTCGTCGCTCCCGCGGCACGAGAACCTGCCGGCGCCCGAGGTGCCGGACGAGCTGCGGCGGGGCGAGCCGCCGCGCCTGCCCGAAGTGCCCGAGTTCGAGCTGATCCGTCACTTCACGGAGCTCTCGACGCGGAATTTCGGGATCGACAACGGCTTCTATCCGCTCGGCTCCTGCACGATGAAGTACAACCCGCGCGTCAACGAGCGGCTCGTCGCGTTGCCCGGTTTCGCGAACCTCCATCCGTTGCAGGAGGAGGACGGCGCGCAAGGCGCGCTCGAGCTCGAGTGGCGGCTGCAGGAGATCCTCAGGGAGGTGACCGGCCTCGACGCCGTCTCGCTGCAGCCCGCCGCAGGCTCGCAGGGCGAGCTCACGGGGTTGATGCTCGTGCGCGCGTATTTCCAGGATCGCGGCGAGTCGGAGCAGCGGCGCAAAGTTGTCATCCCGGACACGGCGCACGGCACGAACCCGGCGTCGGTGACGATGGCGGGCTACGAGGTCACACCGGTGAAGACCGACGCGCGCGGCAACATCGACGTCGACGATCTCCGCGGTCGCGTCGACGAGCACACGGCCGCGCTGATGCTCACGAACCCGTCGACGCTCGGTCTCTTCGACGAGAACATCGAGCAGATCGCCGAGATCTTCCACGGCGCCGGCGCGCTCATGTACTACGACGGCGCGAACCTCAACGCCGTCTGCGGCATCTCACGCCCGGGCGACATGGGCTTCGACATCGTGCACATCAACTTGCACAAGACGTTCTCGCAGCCCCACGGCGGCGGCGGCCCGGGCGGCGGCCCGATCGCGGTGCGCGACATGCTTGAGCCGTTCCTGCCGGTGCCGGCCGTCGTCCGCCGCGACGAGGAGACGAACACCTATGGGTTTGACTTCGACCGCCCGAAGTCGATCGGCAAGGTGCGCGGTTACAGCGGGCCGTTCGGCGTCTTCGTGCGCTCGTACGCATACATGCGCATGTACGGGCCGCGCCTGCGCGAGATGTCGGAGACCGCAGTTCTGAACGCGAACTACGTGCTCGCGCGACTCAAAGGCGCGTACGAGCTGCCGTTCGACCGTCTCTGCATGCACGAGTTCGTCCTGTCGGCGCGTGCCCTCAAGCGAGACAACGGCACGACGGCGCTCGACGTTGCAAAACGGCTCATGGACTACGGCTACCACCCGCCGACGATCTACTTCCCGCTGGTCGTGCCGGAGGCGCTGATGATCGAGCCGACGGAGACGGAGACCAAGGAGACGCTCGACGCGTTCTGCGACGCGATGCTCGCAATCGCGCGCGAGTCGGCGGAGAGCCCCGAGATCCTGAAGAGCGCGCCGCACGGTCGGCCCGTCAAGCGTCTCGACGAGGTGCGCGCCGCGAAACATCCGGTCGTGAAGTACGGGTTCGACAAACACCTCGGCGCAACCGGCGAGCGGCAGCCCGTCGCCGCCGAGGCACCGAAAGCCGTCTGAGTGAAGCGCCGGCGGCGTCTTGCGTGTGCCGCCGCGCTCGCGGTGCTCGCGGCGACGCTCGCGTACGACATCGCCGCACCGACATCGATCAGGCATGCGCGCCCCGCCTTCGTACTGGTGCTCGCAGGCGTGCTTGCGGCCGCGCTCCTCGTTCTCGCGCCGCGCATCCGCTCGTGGGTTGTGGCTTTCGGCGCGGGCGTCGCGGCCGGTGGCGCGCTCGCGACGCTCGTGTCCGGCGTCGCCTGGGCGGGCGGCGTCCCCGATCCGCTCGTGCGCGCCGGCATCGCCTTCAATCTCGCCGACGTCGCGATCGCGGCCGGCGACGTGCTGCTCGTCGCGGGAGTCCTCGCGCACGCCTGGACGAACCGCGCACACCTCTCACAGCCCGTTCCGGTCGATCGATGACGGCACTGCCTGTTGCGTCCCCACTTCGAGTGAGCCTCCGGCGGTGGACGATCAGGGGGATGAGCAAGACACACCTGGCTGTCCAGCGGTTGAGCCGGGGCCGGCTCCTGGGCAGGGTGGCCGGGATGCCGGTGCTCCTGCTCACGACGACGGGTCGCCGGTCGGGCAAGGCGCGCACGACGCCGCTCACGTTTTTCCGGGACGGGCCTGACCTCGTGGTTGTCGCATCGAACGGCGGCGCTGATCGGCCTCCTGACTGGTCGCTCAATCTCCAGGCGAACCCACGCGCCGTCGTCGTCATCGGGACCGACGAGCTGGCCGTGACGGCCAGAACAGCGTCGGCCGAGGAGCGTGAGAGGCTCTGGAGCGTGATCACCGCGACGTACTCCGGCTACGCCGCGTATCAGAGGAAGACAGCGCGCCGGATTCCCGTGATGATCCTCACTCCCGAGTGACGCCGGATGAATATAAGCAGGAGCTCGTCCGCCGGATGAACGCCAAGGATCTGGAGGGCACCCTCGAGCTCATCGCCGACGATGCGATCTACTTCTGGAGCAACGGCTCCGCCCTGTTCGGCAAGGCGGCCATCGCAGAGGGCCTGAGGCGGACCTTCGGCGCCATCCAGAACGACACGTACGAGACTCTGGACGTCACCTGGTTGATCGAGTCCGACGACGTGGCCGCCTGCGTCTACCGGTTCCGCTGGACCGGTGAGATCGATGGCCGGCCTGCGGAGGGCGCGGGGCGGGGCACCACGATCCTGCGCCGGATCGACGGCGATTGGCGGACGGTGCAAGAGCACCTCAGCGCGGGGGCGTGGAAGCCCGTCGACGGCTGAGTTGCGTGGCGCCC
>JBGPLW010000177.1:0-5949 GCA_041486645.1 Gaiellaceae bacterium
CCTGCCGGCCGGCGTCGACATCGAGATCAAGCTGTAGCGATGAAGGGGATCGTGGGCAGAAAGCTGGGCATGACGCAGGTCTTCGACGGCGAGAGCGGCGTCGTGACCTCGGTCACCGTCATCGAAGCGGGCCCGTGCCCGGTCGTCGCCGTGCGCACGCCGGACGCCGACGGCTACGAGGCCGTGCAGCTCGCGTTCGAGCAGGTCGCCGATCGCAAGCTGTCGAAGCCCGAGCGCGGTCACCTCGCGAAGAACGGGGTCGACGGTGCGTACCGCCATCTGATCGAGTTCCGCGGCCACTTCTCGGATGCGGTGCAGGGCGAGAACGTCACGGTCGAGATCTTCCAGCCCGGCGACAAGGTGAAGGTCGCGGGCATCGGCATCGGCAAAGGCTTCCAGGGCACGATCAAGCGCCACCGCTTCCACCGCGGCCCGAAGACGCACGGCTCGCACAACATCCGCAAGCCGGGCTCGATCGGCGCGAGCGCGACGCCATCACGTGTGTTCAAGGGCCAGAAGATGGCCGGCCAGATGGGTGGCAAGCGCGTGACGCAGGTCGGCCTCTCGATCCACTCGGTCGACGCGGAGCGCAACCTGCTACTCGTCAAGGGCGCAGTTCCCGGCCCGAAGAACGGCATCGTCGAGATCCGGGAGATGTCGTAATGGCAGCGCCGAAGGCTCCGCTGCTGGGTGGTGCGAAGAAGGACGTCTCGCTCGACGAGGCGGTCTTCGGTGCCGAGGTCAAGGCACACCTCGTGCACGAGGCAGTGCGCGCAGAGCAGAACGCGAAGCGCCAGGGGACGCGCGCGGCGAAGACCCGCGGCCTCGTCTCGGGTGGCCGCGCGAAGCCGTGGCGCCAGAAGGGCACCGGCCGCGCCCGCCAGGGCACGATCCGCGCGCCGCAGTTCACGGGCGGCGGCGTCGCATTCGCGCCGAGCCCGCGCGACTTCGACGTGAAGGTCAACAAGAAGGCTTTGAAGGCTGCGTTGCGCTCCGCGCTGAGCGACCACGCGCAGGCCGGCACGATCGGCCTCGTCGATGCGTTCGACAACCCGTCCACGAAGCAAGCGGCAAAGCTGCTCGCCGACTGGGGCAAGGATTCGCCGACGCTCATCGTCGTGAGCGAGGGCGAGGTCGCGATGGCGAAGTCGTTCCGCAACCTCGAGCGCGTGCAGGTCACCGTCCCGTCGGAGCTCGAGGTTACGCAGGTCGTCTGGGCGCGCTCGCTCGTCGTGAGCCAGGCGGCGCTCGACGCGGTGCAGGGGAGGGCGACGTCATGAGCCTCCATCCGGGAGAAGTCCTGATCCGCCCCGTCATCTCGGAGAAGAGCTACCAGGGGATCGCCACCAACCAGTACACGTTCCAGGTGCACAAGGATGCGCACAAGACGCAGGTTCGCCAGGCGGTCGAGCAGCTGTTCGACGTCAAGGTCGAGCGCGTCAACATCCTCAAGGTGCAGCCGAAGCCGAAGCGTCGCGGCGCGATCCGCGGCACGAAGCCGGGCTGGAAGAAGGCCGTCGTCCAGCTGCGCAAGGGCGACACGATCGAGATCTTCGAGGGAGCACAGCTCTAATGCCGATCCGTAGATACAAGCCGACGAGCCCGGGCCGCCGCTTCATGTCGGTCTCCACGTTCGAGGAGATCACGAAGACAAAGCCCGAGAAGAGCCTGCTCGAGCCGGTGACGAAGAAGGGCGGCCGCAACAACAACGGCCGCATCACGACGCGCCACCAGGGCGGCGGCCACAAGCGCCGCTACCGCATCATCGACTTCAAGCGTCTGAAGGACGGCATTCCCGCGAAGGTCGCGGCGATCGAGTACGACCCGAACCGCTCCGCGCGCATCGCGCTGCTCCACTACGCGGACGGTGCGAAGGCGTACATCCTCGCTCCGTCGCAGCTGCGTGTCGGCGCGACGGTCGAGTCGGGCCCTGCCGCGGACATCAAGGTCGGCAACGCGCTCCCGCTCGAGAACATCCCGACCGGCACGCTCGTCCACAACGTCGAGCTGAAGCCGGGCGGCGGCGCGAAGATGGCCCGCTCCGCCGGCTCGGGCATCCAGCTCGTCGCGAAGGACGGCCCGCACGCCGTGCTCCGCCTGCCCTCCGGCGAGATGCGCCGCGTCCTCTTGACGTGCCGCGCCACCGTCGGCCAGGTCGGCAACGTCGACCACCAGAACATCAACTGGGGCAAGGCCGGCCGCAACCGCTGGAAGGGCAAGCGCCCCACCGTGCGCGGCTCTGCGATGAACCCCGTCGACCACCCGCACGGCGGCGGCGAGGGCAAGTCGAAGGGCGGCCGCCATCCGGTCACCCCGTGGGGCGTGCCGACGCTCGGCAAGCGTACGCGCTCCAAGCACAAGGAATCGACCAAGCTGATCGTCCGCGGCCGCCGCCGCGGCAAGGAGGGTCGCCGCAAATGAGTAGAAGCTCGAAGAAGGGGCCGTTCGTGCAGGAACGCCTGCTGGAGCGGATCACGGCGATGAACACCGCGGGTCAGAAGAACATGATCCGCACGTGGTCGCGCAGCTCGACCGTCTTCCCGGAGATGGTCGGCCACACGATCGCGGTCCACGACGGGCGAAAGCACGTCCCCGTGTTCATCTCCGAGCAGATGGTCGGGCACAAGCTGGGCGAGTTCGCACCCACCCGGACGTTCCGCGGTCACGCGGGCGACAAGGCGGCAAAGGTCAAGAGGTAATGGCAGCCGTCGAGACAGAGAAGCGCACCGTGCGTGCGCAGGCGAAGTACGTGCACTCGAGCGCCCGCAAGGCGCGGCTCGTCACGGACCTCATCAGCGGCCGCTCCGTGCCCGAAGCTCGTACCATCCTCGCGTTCTCTGATCGCGCGATCGCGCGCGACATCGAGCGCGTGCTGCATTCCGCCGTGGCGAACGCCGAGTCGCGGCCCGACCTGCTCTGGAACGGCGACCTCTTGCTCGTCGAGACAGCGTATGCCGACGAAGGGCCGACGCTGAAGCGTCACCGTGCCCGCGCTCGCGGCCGTGTCGGCCCGATCTTGAAGCGCACGTGTCACATCACGGTCGAGCTCGCACCGAGCCCGGCCGCAATCGCAGCGGCGGAGGCGGCAGCCGCCGCGGCGCCGAAGCGGCAGCGCGCGGCAAAGAAGACGACTGCTGCTGCAGAGCCGGCCACCACCGAGACCGAGACGGCGGACGCACCTGCCGAAGAGACGGAGACGACTTAATGGGTCAGAAAATTCATCCTGGCGGACTGCGCGTCGGCGTCATCCACGACTGGAAGTCGAACTGGTACACGGGCACGAAGGAGTTCCCCGCGTACATCCTCGAGGACGTTCGCATTCGCGAGCACATCTACAAGAAGCTTGCGCACGCGGGGCTGTCGGACATCCTGATCCGCAAGGACAAGCAGCGGATCACCGTCGACATCTACACCGCGCGCCCCGGCATCGTCATCGGCAAGTCCGGTGTCGAGGTCGACGCGCTGCGCAAAGAGCTGCACGCGATCACGCAGAAGAACGTCCACATCAACATCAACGAGATCAAGCGCCCCGAGCTCGATGCGAAGCTCGTCGCGCAATCGATCGCCGAGCAGCTGTCGAACCGCGTTGCGTTCCGCCGCGCGATGAAGCGCGCGCTCGCAAGCGCGATCCGTTCGGGCGCGGCAGGCGTGAAGATCCAGTGCTCGGGCCGCCTCGGCGGCGGTGAAATGAGCCGGCGCGAGACCTACAACGAAGGCCGCGTGCCGTTGCACACGATCCGCGCCGACATCGACTACGGCTTCGTCGAGGCGCGCACGGCCTCCGGCCGCATCGGCGTCAAGGTCTGGATCAACAAGGGCGAGATCATGCCGGAGGGCTTCGACAGCGTCACGTCGGGCGGCGACGTCCGGCTCGGCGACCAGGACGCGCGCCGCCGTCGCGGCGGTGCGACCGAAGGCCTCGGCGCCTCGCGTGAGAGTGGTCGCGGGCGCAGCCAGGATCGCGAGGGCCTCGGCCCGGTCAAGCGGCGCCGCGGCCCGGGCGGCGGCGGCGGCGGCGGTGGCGGTCGTGGGCCCGGTAGCGGCGGTGGCAGTGGGGGCGGCCGTCCTCCCGGCGGCGGTGGCGGCGGTCGCGGTCGCGGCCCCGGTGCGGGCGCACGCCCGGCAGGCGGCGGCGGGACGCGTCCCGGGTCGCGCCCGCGCAAGCAGGATCCGGCCGTCGAGAAGCCGACCACCGAGGAGACGCCGGTGATCGAGCCGACCGTCGAGGAAACGCCGAAGAGCGAGGCGCCGAAGACCGAAGCGCCGCCCGCGACCCCCGAGCAGGGCACCGAAGGGGCTGAGTCCTGATGTTGATGCCGAAGAAGACGAAGTTCCGCAAGGTCCATCGCGGTCGCCGGCGCGGCGAGACGAAGGGCCAGTCGACCGTGCAGTTCGGCGACTACGGCCTGAAGGCGATCGACCGCGGCTGGATCACGAACCGCCAGATCGAGGCTGCCCGCATCGCGATGACGCGCAAGATCAAGCGCGGCGGCAAGGTCTGGATCAACGTCTTCCCGGACAAGAGCTTCACGAAGAAGCCCGCCGAGACCCGCATGGGCTCAGGCAAGGGCTCGCCGGAAGGCTGGGTCGCCGTGATCAAGCCCGGCCGCGTGATGTTCGAGCTCGCAGGTGTGCCGGAGCCGCTTGCCAAGGAAGCGCTCCGCCTCGCGGGCCAGAAGCTGTCGGTGAAAACCAAAGTGGTGAAGAGAGAGGCTGAGCTCTTTTGACTAGGCCAAGCGAACTTCGCGATCTGACGGACGACGAGCTCGATCACCGGCTGACCGAACGCCGGCAGGAGCTCTTCAACCTCCGCTTCCAGTCGGTGACCGGCTCGCTCGAGAACAGCGCGCGCCTCAAGCTGACGAAGCGCGAGATCGCGCGGATCCTGACCGTCCAGACCGAGCGCGAAGCCCAGGCCGCAAAGCAGAACGGATAACGAGAGAGATATGGCTGACAAGAAGAAGACTGAGAAGACAACCGAAGAGACCGCGCCCGAGGCCGTCGAGGAGACGACCGTCGAGCCGACGGCCGAAGTCGAGGCTCCCGTGGAAGAGCCGGCAGCGGAAGCGCCGGCCGACGAGCCGACCGCCGAGGCCGAGCCTGCCCCCGAGGAAGCGCCCGCCGCTGAGGAGGCGCCGGCCGCGGAGGCAGAGCCCGTGGCCGAGGCAGAGCCCGAGGCCGCGCCTGCAGCAGAGCCCGAGGCCGAGAAGCCTGCGCCCGCCGTGTCCCAGCCGAAGCAGAAGAAGAAGCGGCTGCCGCGCGCGGAGCGCCCGAAGAAGACGCGGCCGACGCGCACGCCCTCGAGCGAGCGCAAGCCGATCGCGCGCGAGCCGAAGCCCGAGCACGAGCGCGGCCGGCGCCAGGAGCGTCGCGGCGTCGTCGTCTCCGACGCGATGGACAAGACGATCGTCGTGAAGGTCGAGTCGATCGGCTCGCACCGGCGCTACAAGAAGGTGATCCGCCGCTCGGCGAAGTTCCACGCGCACGACGAGCAGAACTCCGCGAAGGTCGGCGACGTCGTCCGCATCGTCGAGACGCGGCCGCTGTCGAAGACGAAGAACTGGCGTCTCGCCGAGATCGTCGAGGTTGCGAAGTGATCCAGCAGGAATCGCGTCTCAAGGTCGCCGACAACACGGGAGCCCGCGAGTTGCTGTGCATCCGCGTGATGGGCGGCCACCATCGCCGCTACGCGCGCGTCGGCGACATCATCGTCGGGACGGTCAAGACCGCGACGCCGCAGGGCGCCGTCAAGAAGGGCGAGGTCGTGCGCGCGGTCGTCGTGCGCACGAAGAAGCCGTTCGGACGCAACGACGGCACGTCGATCTCGTTCGACGAGAACGCGGCCGTGATCATCGACAACCAGCGCAACCCGCGCGGCACCCGCATCTTCGGGCCGGTCGCGCGCGAGCTGCGCGAGAAGAACTTCATGAAGATCGTTTCGCTCGCACC
>JBGPLW010000178.1:0-5936 GCA_041486645.1 Gaiellaceae bacterium
AGCGTCCGACCTGGCGTTCCGCGCCACGTCGCGGCAGTACGCGAACTCGACGTCGCCCGCTTCGAGCGCGTGCTCGATCACACGGCGGAGCACCTCGACGCGGTGCGGGCGCCCCGACAGAAAGGGGTGGCAGGTCAGCACGAACAGACAGCCGTACTTGCGCATCGCGTCGAGCTCCGAGAGCCACAGGTCGAGCACCTTGGCCGGCGACTCGATCGCCGACCGGAACGGCGGATCGGGGATGTACGCGTACTGCTCCCAGTCGTCGAGCGCCCAGTGCACCGGCAGCTCGACGATCTCCCCCGCTCCCGTGTCGAGCACGTACGGCGTGTCCGCGTCCATCAGCGAGGAGTCGTAGGCGAGCCCGTGCTCGGCGACGATCTGCGGCGTCCGCCAGCCGGGCTCCCAGCTCGGGCAGCGGAAGCCTTCGACCTCGGCGCCGGCCTTCCGCAGCGTCGCGAGCGCACGCTCGAAGTCGGCGCGCTCCTCCTCTTCGGTCTGCGCGAACGGCGAGAAGTGGGCGTACGAGTGATGCCCGATCTCGTGACCCGCGGCGAGGATCGCCTCGACCGTCTGCGGGTAGCGGTCGGCGGTCCAGCCGGGCACGAAGAACGTCGCCGGCAGCGAATATTCGCGAAGTAGGTCGAGGATGCGGGGCACACCGACGAGCGGGCCGTACGCCTGGTGCGACATCACGCCGGCGTTGCGCGCGTAGTGGCCGCTCTCCGCGAGGATCGGCGCCTCCGCATCGACGTCGAACGTCAGGCAAGCGTTGATGGTCACGGAGCACCGCCGATCGCGCGCAGCGAGAGCAGGTCGTAGAGGACGTTCGCCGCGGCGAGCGCGGTCACCATCCCGGGCCCGTCGTACGGCGGCGACACCTCGACGACGTCGCAGCCGGCGAGCTTGATCCCGCGCAGCGCACGCAGGAACGCGAGCGCCTCGGCCGTCGAGAAGCCGCCGACTTCGGGCGTTCCGGTTCCCGGCGCGAACGCCGGATCGAGGAAGTCGATGTCGAACGACACGAACACCGGGCGCGCACCGACCTTTCCGAGCACGAGCTCGCCGTAGCCCTTCGGCCCGAGCGCGCGCAGCTCGTCGGTCGAGAGGACGGTGAAGCCCAGCTCCTGCGCAACCTCGATGTCCTCGGCGCCGTAGAGCGAGCCGCGCATGCCCGCCTGCACGGACGCATGAGCGTCGAGCAAGCCCTCCTCCACCGCGCGCTTGAACGTCGTGCCGTGAAAGTACTGCTGGCCGAAGTACTGCTCCCAGGTGTCACCGTGCGAGTCGAGCTGCACGAGCGCCAGCGGGCCGTGACGCTTCGCGAGAGCACGCAGCTCCGCAAGCGTGATCGAGTGGTCGCCGCCCATCGCGACGACGAAGATCCCCGCCTCGACGATCGGGGCGAGCGCCGCCTCGATCTGCCCGTAGGTGCGTTCCGTGTCGCCCGGCGACACCGGCACGTCGCCGTAGTCGACGATCGACAGCGCGTCGACGACGTTCACCCCGAGCGCCGGGTTGTACGGCCGGATCAGCGCTGACGCTGAGCGGATCGCCTCCGGCCCGAATCGCGGGCCCGTCCGAAAGCTCGTCGCCGTGTCGAACGGGATGCCGTACACGACCGCGTCGACGCCGGCGAGATCGGTGACGTGCGGCGCCCGCATGAACGTGCGGATGCCCGCAAAGCGCGGGATGAGCTGCGCGTCGAGCGGCCGGTAGGGTGGCCCCGCCATCGGCGCGAGCCTACTCTCTGCGGTGTCCGCGCCGATGCCTGAGCCTTTACGCACCCCGAACATCGCGTTGTCTAGGGTCGGGCCCGTGGGGTCGCGTGCTAGGAGGGTCGTCACAGTGCTGGCGCTCGCCGGAGCGGTGGCAGGCAGCGCGTCGGCCGCGACGCCGAACGCGAAGGGCATCGACGTCTCGCACTGGCAGGGCAAGATCCAGTGGCCGCGCGTCGCAACCGCCGGGTACACGTTCGCCTTCGGCAAGGCGACGGAGAGCACGACCTACGTCGACCCGACGTACGAGTCGAACCGCACGGGTGCCGAAGCTGCCGGGCTGACGTTCGGCGCGTACCACTTCGGACGGCCGGGCGGCTCCGGCGACGCCGGGATCATCGCGAACGCGATCGCGCAGGCCGACTACTTCCTCGACGTCGCGCAGCCACAGGCGGGCGAGCTGCCGCCCGTTCTCGACCTCGAGACGAAGGGCGCGCTCGGCGTCGCGGGACTCCAGAAGTGGACGCGCGCCTGGCTCGACCACGTCGCCGCGCGCACGGGCGTCGAGGCGTTCGTCTACGCGTCGCCGAGCTTCTGGAAGACCGCGCTCGGAGACACGACTGACGTCGCGGACGCCGGCTACCCGCTCTGGATCGCGCACTGGACGACGGATGCGAGCCCGCTCGTGCCTGCGGCGACCTGGGGCGGCAATGACTGGACGTTCTGGCAGCACAGCAGCCACGGAACCGTGGCGGGGATTTCGCCCGAGGTCGACCTCGACCGCTTCCACGGGCCCGACGCATCGGTCGCGTCGATCGGCGCGTACCCGGCCGGGCTGCCGCAGCCGAGCGCTGCGCCGACGATCGTCGGGACCGCGCAGTCCGGGAAGACGCTCGCCGCGGTGCCGGGCGCCTGGGTTGGCGGCAAGCCGTTGCTCTTCGCCTATCAGTGGCAGCGCTGCGACGCGGCCGGCGCCGGCTGCGTGCCGATCGTCGGCGCAACCGCCGAGACGTACCTGCCGGTGACCGACGACGTCGGCCACGCGCTCACGGTCGCGGTCACCGCGCAGAGCGCCGCGGGAACGGCGTCCGCATCGTCGCCGCCGACGCCCGCGGTCTCGAACTCGGGTTCGACGGTGACGCGTCCCGCCGCGACGTCGGCACCGACCGTCAGCGGCACGCCGCAGGCCGGCCAGACGCTCCTGCTCGCAGTCGGCACCTGGACCGGCTCGCCGACCGCCTTTTCGTATCAGTGGCGGCGCTGCTCGGCCACCGGCACGCAGTGCGTCGCGATCCTCGGCGCGGCAACCTCGACGTACACGCTCACGCCCGACGACATCGGCGCGACGATCTCGCCGGTCGTGACCGCGACCGGCAGGGGCGGATCGACCTCGGCGCCCGCCCCGACGACGACACCCGTGGTCGCCGCGCCTGTTCCGACTGCGGTTCCGGGCTCTGCCGTCGCGGCCGCCGGAGCGGCAGGTGCGGTGTCGACCGCGGATGGGAGTGCCACCGTCAGCTGGCAACCGGGCGCGGTGCCGCTCGGCTCGACGGTGACGCTCACGGTATCGGGCCGCGGCCTGCTCTTCAGCGTCTTCCCCGCCGTCGCGCAGCTCCCGTGGGCGGTCGACCTCGCGTACGCGATGCCAACCGCCGACGTCGTCGGCACGTCGACGGACAACAAGGTCTGGCAAGCGGCTCCACTCCTCGATACGCCGGCGCTGCCGGTCGCGCAGCTGACCGGCACCTACGCCGACGCCGCCGGCCTCACCCACGTCCTGCTGCGCGCCACGGGACGCATCGCGCTGTTCACCGCGGGCTCGTGGGGCGACCCGAGCCTCGTCGCCGCCGGCCCGCCGGCGCCGCGCCTCGTCGGCACGCTGCACGCGAAGCGGCTGCGAAGCGGCGTTGTCGTCGTCACGGGCCGTGTCACGGTGCCGTCGCAGGCCCTCCTCTTCGTGAACCTCGCCGGCAAGACGAGCGTCAAGCGCTCGCAGCTGCTCAAACCCGGTGCGGTGCCGGTACGCGTCGCCGTCTCCGGAGGCCGCCTGCTGCGCGGCACGTCGGCGGCGCTCCGGGTCGCAGCCCGCGACCCGTACGGGCGGCGGGCCGAGCTCATGGCCCGCTTCCGCGCCCCGTAGACTCGCGCGCGTGGACCTCGTCGTGCGCAACGCCCGCCTGCTCGACGGACGCCTCGTCGATCTCGCCGCCGAGGACGGCCGCTGGAGCCGGATCGGCGAGTCACTCGCGGTCGACGCGGCGCAGGAGCTCGACGCCGACGCGCGGCTCGTCACTGCACCGCTCGTCGACTGCCACCTCCACCTCGACGCGTCACTCACCGCCGGGAAGCCGCGTTGGAACGAGTCGGGAACTCTGATCGAGGGCATCCATGTGTGGGGCGAGCTGAAGCCGAGCCTCACCGAGCAGGACGTCTTCGAGCGCGCGCGGGAGATCGTGCGGTGGTCGGTCGCGCAGGGAACGCTCTTCATCCGCGCACATGCGGACGTCTCCGGCGAGAACGAGGCGATGGTGCGCGGGCTCCTGCGCGTGCGCGACGAGATGGCCGACCTCTGCACAGTGCAAGTCACCGCGTTTCCGCAGGACGGGATCTTCGCGCGCGATGGCGACGAGGAGCGGCTCGAGACCGCGCTCCAGCTCGGCGTCGACTGCGTCGGCGGCATCCCGCACTACGAGCCGACGTCGGAGCTCGGCCTGAAGGAAGTGCATCGCGTATTCGAGCTAGCGAAGCAGTACTCGCGCCGCATCGACGTGCACTGCGACGAGACCGACGATCCGAACTCGCGCTTCCTCGAGGTGATGGCGGACGACACGGTGAAGTTCGGGCTCGGCGGCCGCGTCACCGCCTCGCACTGCACCGCAATGGGCTCATACGAGCCGTACTACTCGTCGAAGCTGCACGGCTTCTTGAAGCGCGCCGGCATCAACATCGTCGTCAATCCCTACGCGAACTCGCTCATCCAGGGGCGGCTCGACGTCTACCCGAAGCGGCGCGGCTTCGCGCAGCTGAAGGAGCTGCTCGCCGCGGGTGTCAACGTCTCGCTCGGGAACGACGTGATCATGGACCCGTGGTATCTGATGGGCCGCGCCGACATGGTCGAGGCGGCGTCGCTCGCGTTGCACTTCACGTACATGAGCGGTCTCCAGGAGATTCCGGAGATGCTTCGCTGCGCGACCGAGCGCGGTGCGCGCACGCTCGGCGTCGAGGACGAGTACGGCATCGAGGAGGGCAAACCCGCCGATCTCGTCGTCTACGACGCGCCGAGCGCGCTCGAGGTGATGCGGCTTCACCCGCCGCGGCGCTGGGTGATCAGGCGAGGCCGCGTCGTGGCGGAGACAACGCCCGCCCGCACGACGCTGCTCGGCGAGCCCGTGACGTTCACGCCGTAGGGAAGAAAGCTGGCTATTTCCCCGTCCCGTCCTACGATCCGAAAAACCTAAAGGTTGTAGGAGGGGGAGACATGAAGGGAAAGCTGTTACTCGGCGTGACGCTTGTCGCGCTCGTCGTGGCGGGTCTCGCCACGTATTCGTGGGCCGCATCGGGGGAAGGACAGGCGATCAACGCTTGCGCGAACCCGGGCGGCGTGATCTCGCTCGCCAATGCGGCGGGCGACTGCAAGAAGGGCGACACGCCGCTGACCTGGAACACGGTCGGACCGGTCGGGCCGCAGGGGCAGGTGGGCCCTGCGGGGGCCGCGGGCCCGGCAGGGCGCGACGGCCGGGACGGAGCGTCGAGCAGCACGCCGCCCGACCCGAATTCGGTCTCCGGAACGCTCATGGTCACGGGGCAGAAGCAGGGCTCGTTCGGCAACACGCCGATGATCCTGATCGGCCTGTCGCACGAGATCATCTCTCCGCGTGATCCGGCTTCGGGTCTGCCGACCGGCAAGCGGATGCACAAGCCGTTCGTCATCATCAAGGAGCTCGACAAGTCGTCGCCGTTGCTCCTGAACGCGCTCGTGTCGAACGAGAACCTCACGTCCGTTCTGATCGGGCTCCTGAAAGGCGGCCAGCAGGTCGCGACGATCAAGCTGACGAACGCGAGCATCGCGGACTACGTCGCGAACGGCACGACAGAGCACTGGTCGTTCACGTACCAGAAGATCACGTGGACATGGGTCGACGGCGGCATCACCGCCGAGGACGACTGGGAGGCGCCGGTCGCCCGCTGAGTGGGGAGAGGTTGGCGACCAGGTTGCGA
>JBGPLW010000179.1:0-5902 GCA_041486645.1 Gaiellaceae bacterium
AGCGACTGGCCGACGCTGAGGTAGTCGACGAACGAGATGCTCTTCCGGCGCGCCGGCGTGTCGTTCATGCCGCTGATGATCCCGTCGCACTTGTTCGAGAGCAGCGCGGCGACGATGCCGTCGAAGCCTGTGTTCTGGAACTTGACGGCCATCCCGAGCCGCTTCGCGACTTCGGTGCCGATGTCGATGTCGGAGCCCAGGTTCTTGCCGCCCTGCACGAACTCCTCGGGCGGGTAGCTGATGTCGCTACAGAAGACGAAGGTCTTCGCAGCGGGGGAAGCGGCCGCGGCCTGAGCGGCGACCACGGCGACCGCCGCGGCGAGGACGGCCATGAGGGCGAGCCGTCTGAGCATCGATTCGCTCCTTTCGATGGGGATTACGACTCTCTCACACGAACGAGGACGATGAGACGTTCCGCAGCCTTTTCGAGGTGCGCGGTGAGGGCCGCGCCTGCGGCCTCTCGCTCTCCTGCGGCCAGCGCAGTGAGGATCGCGCGGTGCTCCGCGACCTGCGGCGGCTCGAAGTCGCGGTCGAGCTGGAACAGCACGAGCCGCAGCTCGCCCTGCGCGCGCTCGTGCGCGGCCGAGAGCCGGGCGCTTCCGAGCGCGGCCACGAGCGCGCGATGGAAGCGGAAGTCCTCCTCGAGCGCCTCGATCGTGTCGCCCCGCTCGAGCGCGGCGGCGAATGCGTCGGTCGCGCGCTCGAGCTCCTCGGTCTCCTCAAGCGCGGCGAGCCCGGCCTGCTCGAGCACGAGCCGGAGACGGAAGAGATCGGCGACGTCCTCGACGGTGAGATCCGTGACGACGACGCCCCGGTGCGGGTGGTGCGTGACGAGGCCGTGCTCGGCGAGGCTGCGAAGCGCCTCGCGCAGCGTGTTGCGCGACACGCCGAGTGACTGCGCGACCTGCGTCTCGCGGAGGTGCGTTCCGGGCACGAGCCGGCCGTCGAGGATCATCTCGCGAAGGACGCGCTCGACCTGCGAGCCCGTCGTCGTCCGGTCGAGCGTGGGGATCATGCGAGCTCTCCGAGAACGGAGGCGATCCGGTCGAGCGCGCGGCCGAGGAACTCCGGCTCGAAGCCGACCGTGAGACGAACGTGGCCCTCGCTCCCCATCATCGATCCCGGGATGACGAGCACCGAGCCGCGCGTGCGGATCGCGTCGGCCACCTGCTCCGACGGCAGCGCCGCGGTGTAGCGCGGAAACGACAGTGCGGTCGCCGCGGTCGGCTGCGCCGAGACGAGGGCTGCGTGCTCGTCGAGCCAGCGCGCGTACAATTCGGCGCCGTCGCGCACGAGCTCCTTCTGTCGCGTCAGCAGCTCGCGCCGCTTCGCGGGCTCGAGCGCACGCTCGGCGAGGAAGACGCTCGGCAGGCTCGCCGAGATGACGGCGTACTCGTGCCGGCGCCAGAGCGCGTCCGCGAGCGGATGCGGCGCCACGACCCAGCCGATGCGCAGGCCGCAGAGCCCGTACGCCTTCGAGAGGCTGTTGACGCAGACCGCGCGCGGATGCTGCGACCAGAACGACGCCGTCTCGACACCGTCGCGCTCCGAGCCGCGGTACACCTCGTCGGCGAGGAGCCAGCAACCTGTCGAATCGACGACGTCGAGGATCGCCGCGCGCGCCTCGGCGCTCAGGATCGTGCCGGTGGGGTTGTTCGGGTTGACGACCGCGAGCAACTTTGTGTCCGGGCCGACCTTCGCGCGCAGCTCGTCGAGATCGAGCTCCCATCCGCTCTCGTCGCGCAGTTGCACGACGTCGACGGCGCAGCCCATGTTCGCGGCGATCCCGCGCACCTGGCGGTAGCCGGGCTCGATCACGGTGACGCGGTCGCCCGGCTCGAGCAGGGTCGCGCAGGCGAGCGCGTTCGCCTCCGCCGCGCCGACCGTCACGAGCACCTCGTCCGGCGCCGGTGCCGGTGTGTACATCTGCGCGATCAGCCCGCGCAGGAGGTCTGTGCCGTTCACCTGCGGGTAGAAGAGCTCGAGGCCGCCGAGCTGCTCGAGGTCGCCGGCGCCGAGCAGCATCCCGAGCGGCGCGCAGCGCACGGCACTGTCTGCGAGGTTCAGCTCGACCTCGTGCTCGTAGAGCGACTGCCAGCGCTCCATCTGGAACGGCTGGAACGGCGAGGTCGCGGCGCTCACAGCTCGATCGCCCTGCCGATGCCTGCGTCCGCTGCGCGGCGCATCACCTCGGCTGCGGTTGCGGCGTCCTGCACGCCGACGCCGCAGAGGTCGGCGACGGTGATCTGTCGCGCGTCGGTGCGGCCGGTTGCGCCGTCGACGAGCGCGCCGAGCGCGACGACGTCGGCGAGCGTGATCGAGCCGTCGTCGAGCGCGTGATGCACCTCGCCGTTCGCCGCCGCGACGGGCGGATGGTCGGCGGCGACGACGTCGGCAAGGGCGAGGACCGCGGTTTCGAGCTCCTGTTTCTCGGAGAAGTCCGACCCCATCGCGGTGATGTGCGTGCCGGGCTGCACCCACTCGGCGCGCACGACGGGCTCGCGCGACGGCGTCGTCGTGACGACGAGCTGCGACGAGCGCACGGCGGTCTCGACATCCGGCGCCACGGAGACGTCGACGCCGTGCAGTGCTCGCATCTCGGCCGCGTACTCGCCGGCGCCGCTTCGCGACGCGACGACGACGCGCTTCGGTGTCCGCACGCCGAGGAGCGCCTCGAGCTGGTAGCGGGCTTGGCCGCCCGCGCCGACGATCGCCACCTGTTCGACCTCGGCGGGCGCGAGCAGGTCGGCGGCGAGCGCGCCCGCCGCTCCGGTGCGCAACTCCGTGAGATAGCCGTTGTCGAAGAGGATCGCGCTGAGGATCCCGGTCTCCGCCGAGAAGACGAGGAAGAGCCCGTTCGTCAGCGGCAGCCCGCGGTCGGGGTTGCCCCAGAAGCCGGTTGCCGCCTTCACGGCCCAGTAGGGCGAGCCGTGGATGTGCGCGCCCTTCAGGTGCGCCTCGCCGTGCGCGTCCGGAAACGCGAAGTCCATGTTCGCCGGCTGCGTCACCTCGCCGCGATGGAGCGCCGCGAACGCGGTGCGCATGCATTCGAGCGCCTCGGGCGGCCCCACGAGCGAGCGCACGTCGGCTTCCGAGAGCGCCAGAACCTCAGGCAAGGGCGGACTTGATGCGCTCGACGAGGAGCTGCTCGTCGTCGTCGGCGACGGTCTCGAGGCAGAAGACGAGCTTGCCGTCCATCGGCACGCAGACGATGCTCGGGTTGCCCGCCGCGAGCCGGTCCGCGAGCTCGTGCTCACGCCCAGGCGCGTCGACGACGAACGAGTTCGGCGGCTCAGGGATCAGGCGCTCGTCGAGCGTGAACTGCGCCGTCGTGCCTCCGACCTCGGCGGCGAGCCGCGCGGCGCGCGCGCGATACGAGGCCCAGCGTGCGTCGTGATCCATCGCGAGCCACTCCTCGAGCGCGAGCACGGTGCCGACGACCGCGCTCCGGTCCATCTTGAACGCGCGGCCGAAGATCAGGTGCTTGCCCGACTCGAAGCGCGTGAAGTCGATCTGCGCGACCGTGTCGATCAACTCGCGAGTGCCGTAGACGAAGCCGCCCGCGTTCGGGCCCCAGAAGTACTTCGCGCTGAACATCGTCAGGTCGGCACCCCGCTCGGCGTAGCTCGCGATCAGGTCGGTGGGATAGCTCATGTACGCGGCGTCGACGACGACCGGGACGCCGTGCGCGTGCGCGCGCCCGGCGACCTCCGCGAGCGGCAGTGTGCCGTTCTTGCCGTCGAGGTGGGCGGGATGGAGGACACAGGCGACATCCTCGAACGACGTGAGATCGCCCTCGACGATGTGCGCCCCCGTCATGCGCGCGCAGCGGTCGTACTTGTAGCGGTGCCCCGGCTGCATGAGCACGAGCGAGCGCATGCCCTCGGTCGTCGGCAGCTGCTCCATCAGGCGTCCGTCGGCGCGCGTCATGCAGGCGCCGACCGAGAGCGCGATGCCGGCTGAGGCACCGGGCACGACCCGAGCCGCCTCGACGCCGAGCAAATCGGCGAGCTTCTCGCCGGTCCGGTCGAGGAGCTCCGTCATCGAGGCGAAGGTCCCGTTCGCCTCGTGCACCGCGTCGCGGACGGTGGGGGAGAGCACGGAGCCGCCGAGATCGGTGTAGATCCCCGCGGCGTTGATCACCGGGCGGACGCCCAGCAGGTCGTAGACGCTTGCGATCGCCCGACTGTTCAACAATCGCGGAGCCTACGCCTCGTGCGCCCCCGGTGCAACCAGGTTGCACTGCAACCTGGTTGCAGCTTTTCCTACAGCAACGTCGCCAATACGTGCAGCGCCGCGTCGACGTCGCGCTCGTCGTTGAAGTAGTGGAGCGAGAACCGCGTCGCCCCGAACCGCGGCGAGACGATGATCCCCGCGTCGTTCAGGCGGCCGGCGACCTCCTCGCCGTCCTGCCCGGGGTAGCGCGCCGTGACGATGCCGCCGCGGTGGGCGTCGTCGTCCGGCGTGAGCACGGTCGCGCCGAGCGCCCGCAGGCCGTCGGCGAGGCGCGCCGCGAGCGCCTGGTCGTGCGCGAGCACGCGGTCGACGCCGAGGTCGTTCACGTACTCGAGTGCACGGCCGAGCGCGACGGCAGAGCCGTAGCCCATCGTCGAGTACTCCATGCTGCGCGCCGTCGGCGCGAGCGGCATCGTCCGGGCGTCGAACGTGTACGGGTCGACGGTCGAGCGCCAGCCGACGAGCGGCGGGTCGAATTCCTCGCGGAGCTCGGGCCTGAGCCAGCAGACGGCGGCGCCGAACGGGCCGCACAGCCACTTGTAGCCGCCGGCGACGAGGATGTCGATGTCGTCCGCGGCGACGTCGATCGGCGCCATGCCGGCAGCCTGCGTCGCGTCGACCGCGAGCAGCGCCCCGTGTGCGTGCGCGAGGTCGGCGACCTCTTTGAGCACGAACCGGTAGCCCGTCGAGTACTGCACGTATGAGACGACGATCACCGACGTCTCCTCGTCGACGTGCTCGGCGAGCTTCTCGAACGAGAGCGACGCCGGGTCGTCCCATACGCGCACGAGCCGCGCTTCCGCACCGGTCTCGCGCGCGACCCGCAGCCACGGATACGCGGTGCTCGGATGCTCGATGTCGATCGTGACGATGTTCGTGCCCTCGAGCGGCTGCACCCACCACGCGACCATCCCGAACGCCTCGGTCGCGCTCTTTACGATCGCAACGTCATCGCGGTTCGCGCTCAAGAGCAGCGCGGCGGCGTCGCGTGCATCCTCGAGGCACGCAGTCTCGGCAGCCTCGTCGAAACCGGTCGTGCCGCGCATCCAGATGTCGCGGTCGAAGGCCGCCGCCGCCTCCTGCACGGGCAGCGGCATCAGGCCGATCGACCCGCTGTTCAGGTAGACGACGTCCTCGAGGTGCGGAAAGTGGGCCCTGGGCGCCAGTGAGGCCATGCCGGCCCACTATGGCAGTCTCCGCGCGCCCGGCAGAAATCTGCTATCTTCACACTCAGATTTTCTCATCAGGAGGTATACCAGGCATGGCGAAAACACTTGGCATCGATCTCGGCACGACGAACTCGTGCATGGCCGTCCTCGAGGGCGGCGAGCCGACCGTGATCCCGAACGCCGAAGGCGGGCGCACGACGCCCTCCGTCGTCGCGTTCACGAAGGACGGCCAGCGGCTCGTCGGCGCCCCGGCGCGGCGGCAGCAGGTGACGAACCCCCAGAACACGATCTTCTCGATCAAGCGCTTCATGGGGCGCAAGTTCTCCGAGGTCTCGGAGGAGATGACCATGATCCCCTACGAGGTCTTCCAGGGCCCGAACGGGGACGTGCGCGAGAAGGCGGAGGGCAAGGAGTACGCCCCGCCGGAGATCAGCGCGATGATCCTCCAGAAGCTCAAGGCAGACGCCGAGGCGTATCTCGGCGAGCCGGTGAATGAC
>JBGPLW010000180.1:0-5884 GCA_041486645.1 Gaiellaceae bacterium
GGCTCCCCGAGCCGGATCCAACCAACCGCCGACCCGGCGTCGAGCACGCCGTCGCCGCGCGGCACGTGCACGAGCGCGTCAGCCGCAGCGGCGCGGACGATCATGTGCGACTCCTGGCCCGAAACCGGCTCGAGCACGACACCGTCTCGGTCCACGCGTGACCGCGCCCGCACGAACTCGTCGCGGGCGTCATTTCGCCGGAGCGCCGCTGCAAGCACGCCGCGCTCGATGCGCGGCAGCGGATCGTCGAGACCCTGGAGCGCGCGTAGCGCGGGCTTGACGAAGAGCTCGCAACCGACGAGCGACGACACCGGGTTCCCCGGCAACCCGAACACGAGCGTCGCGCCGCGGACGCCGAACGAGATCGGCTTCCCCGGTTTGATCGCGACGCGCCAGAACACCTCCTCCACCCCGAGCTCCGCCTCGATCTGCCGCACGAGGTCGTGCGGTCCGACCGAGACGCCGCCCGACGTGACGAGAACGTCCGCCGCGAGCCCGCGCTCGAGCGCCTCCCGGTGCGCCGACTCGTCGTCGGCGACCACCGGAAGCATCTCGATGTCGGCACCGACGGCGGCGAGCGCGGCCGCGAGCATGAGCCCGTTCGACTCGTAGATCTGACCGGGGCCGAGCGCGGCACCGAGGGGGACGAGCTCGCTGCCCGTCGCGAGCACCGCGACGCGCGGGCGGCGAGCGCACGAGACCGCCGCGACGCCGGCAGCAGCGAGCGCGCCGAGCTGTGCGGGCCCGAGCCGGACTCCGGCGGGCACCACCGGATCGCCCGTCGCAATGTCACCACCGCGCGGACGAACATGCGCACCAGAAGCAACGCCGTCCGCAATCTCGATCGTGTTGTCACGATGGACAACATACTCGAGGGGGATGACGGCATCGGCGCCGGCGGGCACGACGCCGCCGGTCGAGATCTCGATCGCCTCACCGGGAGCGAGCACCCGATCGGACGGGCTGCCGGCCGCAGCGCGATCGACGACCGCGAGGCTGCCCGGCGTGTCACCCGCGCGAATGGCGAAACCGTCCATCGCGGAGCTCGCGAACGGCGGCAGGTCGACCGCGGCCGGCGCGGCGTGCGCGGTGACCCGACCCACCGCAGCCGCAACCGAGACCGTCTCGGCCACGAGCGGCTGCGCACGCGCGAGTACGAGCGCCTGAGCCTCTTCGATGGTGCGTAACCCGGTCATGTCGAGCGCATAACGTAACCGCATGCCCAAGACCGTCATCGCGGGCCGGTACCGACTCGACGAGCTCCTCGGCAGCGGCGGGATGTCGGAGGTCTGGCGCGCCGAGGATCTCGAGCTCGGCCGGCGCGTGGCGATCAAGCTCCTCGCGCCGAACGCGGACACCGCGCGGTTCGAGCGCGAGGCGCGCGCTGTTGCGTCCCTGGCGCACCCGAACGTCGTGCAGCTCTACGACTTCGGAGAGGCGGACGGGCGACCGTACATCGTGCTCGAGTACCTGCCCGGCGGGACGCTCGAACAGCGCTTGAGCGACCGGAAGCCGCTCCCCGACGAGCAGACGCTCACGATCGCTGCAGACATCGCCGCCGGCCTCGCGCATGCGCACGCGCGCGGCGTCGTGCACCGAGACCTGAAGCCGGCGAACGTGCTGTTCGACGAAGAGGGCCGAGCGAAACTCGGCGACTTCGGAATCGCGCGCATGGCTGCGGGCGGCGGAACGCTGACAGAAGCGGGCACCGTTCTCGGCACCGCTGCGTACATCTCGCCCGAACAGGCAGCGGGCGCGAACGCGAGCGAAGCGTCGGACGTCTACTCGTTCGGCGTCATCCTCTACCGGCTGCTCACGGGTCGCCTGCCGTTCGAGTCGGACGATCCGATGCAACTCGTGTTGCAGCATCGCGACGTCGCACCGCCGCCGATCTCCTCGCTCCGAGCCGACGCTCCTGCGGCGCTCGAGGCGGCGGCCTCCGCTGCGCTGGCGAAAGATCCGCACGACCGTCCTGCCAACGGCGCCGCACTGCTCGCCGAGCTCGGCGTACCGGCAGGCGCCGGCCTGACAACCGCGCCGACCGTCGTGATGGACGAGGCCGTGACACAGGTGCTGCGACCGGCGCCCGCGGCCCGAGCCGTCGAGGCGCATCCCGAGCCGCCCCCGCGCAAGAGCCGGCTGCCGCTCGTCGTCGCGGGCCTGCTCGTCCTCGCCGTCGCCGGAGGCGCGCTCGCGTACGAAGTCACACGACCCGCGTCCACACCGGGAGACACCGGCACGTTCACGCCGATCACACTGCCATCGCAGTCGCAAACGACCGCGACCTCCAACACGACGACGACGAGCGAGACGACGACCTCGGACACGACGACGACCGAGCAGACGACTGCACCGACGACGACTCCACCGGCGACGACTGCGCCGACGACAACCCCACCCGCGACGACCACAGCGCCGGCCACGACCACGAGCCCGCCGGCGACGACGAGCCTCACAACGACGACCGCGCCCTGACTACGGACTTGCTGCGGTCGGCGGCGGCGGTGCCGTCGTCGTCGTCGGCTCCGTCGGCACGGTCGGCGGCACCGTGGTCGGCGGCGGCGTGAAGGTCGTCACCGGCGTCGAGTGCTGCGTCGTCGTGCCGACCGTGCGGGGCGTCGAACCTGTCGTCGTGGTGCCGGTCGTGTCCGTCGAGGTTCCATACGCGCCGCCGAACTGGTACTGGCCGCGCCACGACGTCCACACCGGCGTGGTCTGTGCGGGCGGGAACGGCACGTCGGGCCGGTGGCCGATCGCCGCGTCCATGTACAGGTGCCAGATCTGCGCGGGGAACGTCGGGCCGGAGACCGCGATCCCGTGCACGTTCAGCATCGGCACCTCGCCCTGGGGATAGCCGATCCACACAGTCGCCATGAGGCGCGGCGTATAGCCGGAAAACCACGCGTCCGCGTAGCTGTCGGTCGTGCCCGTCTTGCCGGCATCCGTGTGGTTGTAGATGTGCGCACCGCGACCGGTTCCATACAGCATGTTCTGCTCGAGCACCTGTGTGACTGTCGCTGCGACCCAGTCGGGAATCACCCGTTCCCGCTGCGGCGAGCCCCAACCGCCGTCGGGGTCCACCTTGCCGTTCGGGAGCACGACCTTCGTGATCGCCATCGGCTTCGAGTAGACGCCGCCGGCCGCAAGCGTCGCGTAAGCGGACGCCATCTCGATCGGCGTGACCGCGACGGAACCGAGTGCGATCGACGGCACCGCGTCGAGCGGCGTTGAGCGAATGCCGAGCTTGCGGGCCATCGCGACGATGTTCTCCGGGCCGACGTCGAGCGACAGCCGCGCGAACACCGTGTTGTCGGACTGCACGGTCGCACTCGCGACCGACTCGACGCCGCGATACGAGTGGTCGTACGTCTGGACGTTCCACGCACAGTTCGGATCGCTCGGATTGCATGTCGAGTCCGGCTGGTAGTGGAGGGGCGCCGACAGGTACGACGTGCGGAACGGATCCATTCCCCGCGCAACCGCGGTAGTGAGCGCGATCGCCTTGAACGTCGAGCCGGGCTGACGGCGTGCGCTCGTGACGAAGTTGAACTGGTTGCCCTTGTGGCCCGGCGTCACGGCCGCCATCGCCTTGATCGCACCGTTGCGCGGATCGATCGAGATGATCGCCGACGCGGGATCCGTCGGCTCGGTGAGGACGTGTGTGATCGCTGCCGTCGCGGCCTTCTGCAACCCCGGGTTGATGGTGGTGTAGACCTTCAGGCCGCCTTCACGCACGGTGTTCGATCCGTACTCCTGCTGCAAGAGCTCCTGCACGTAGCTGAAGAAATACGGCTCGCGGATGCGGATGAAGCGGCGCCCCGGCTGCAGGCCGAGATCCGTTTGCGCCTTTGCCTGCTCGTACTGCGAGGAGGTGATGTCGCGGTTCACGAGCATCGCCTTCAGCACGTCGTTGCGGCGCGCGAGCGCCTCGGACGGATTCCGGAACGGGTCGTAGCTCGACGGCGCCTGCGGCAGTCCGGCGAGCAACGCCGCCTGCTCGAGCGTCAACTCCTTCGCAGTGCGTGAGAAGTACGTCTCTGCGGCGGCCTCGATCCCGTACGCGTGATTGCCGTAGAACACCTGGTTCATGTAGGCGGTCAGGATCCTGTCCTTCGACCACTGCCGCGAGAGCTTGATCGACAGGCATGCCTCGATCAGCTTCCGCTTGAGCGTCCGCTCGCGCGACAGATAGAGATTCCGCACCAGCTCCTGCGTGATCGTCGAGCCGCCCTGCACGACTTTGCCCGCCCGGACGTCGGCGACGACGGCGCGGGCGATGCCGACCGGGTCGACGCCGCCGTGCGAATAGAAGCGCCTGTCCTCGATCGCGACCGTCGCTTTCGGCATCCACGGGCTGATCTCGCCGCGGGTGACGGGCGTGCGGTTGCGCTCTGCGGGAATGACCCCGAGCTCAGAGCCGTCCGCCGCATAGACGAACGAGTTCTGACCGACGGCGACGGGCCGCAGCGCGTTGAGGTCGCAGCGCGACCCGAACACAGCGGTGGCGGCGACGGTGCCGATGACGACGATGAGCACCGGCAGGCCGACGAGCGACGCGAGCAGCACCGTACGGCGCGAGTGCTGTTTGCGCGAGCGGGCGCGGCGCTTCCTCCGACGGCGGGTCGCCCCGAGCGGCTCGGTCGAGCGCCGGCGGCCCTGCGGCGGGCGCGACGGGGTCATCCCCAGATGCCCAGCGCACGCAGGCGACTGTGCGAACGCAGGCGCAGATCGCGCTCGAGCACCTGCGCGTCGTCCTCGTCGCGCGCGGCTGCGCGGATGGTCACGGTTGCGTTGCCGTTGAGCGAGCTGACATAGACCAAGGCATCGCCTTCGCCGGTGACTTCCTTGCGAAGTCCGTCGACTACTGCTTCGAGATCGGCTGAGAGCGGAACCTGCACGGTGATCTCTGCGAACGTCTCCCTGCCACGAATCGTCGAGTTGCGAATGGTATCCGAGGCTAGCTTTTCGTTCGGGACCACGAGCCGCGTGCGATCCTGGGTGCGGATATAGGTGTAGGTGAGGCCGATCTCCTCGACGATCCCATCCTCGCCTTCATAGGTCACGCGGTCGCCGAGGCGCACGGGCTGCGCGATCGCGATCAAGAGCCCGGCGACGAAGTTGCCGAGCGTCCGCTGCGACGCGAAGCCGATGATGACGCCGAGCACCGCCGAGGAGGCAAGCAGCCCACCCGCGATCGCCCGCACCTGCGGGATGACGAGAAGCGACGAGAAGAAGCCGACGACGAGGATCGTCACCATCACGCTGCGACGCAGGATGCGGTACCGCGTCGCAGACTCCGGCGCCAGCGTTCGGCGTGACAGCCGCCAGTCAATGAGACGGGCGAGCAGGGAGACCGCGACGAAGACCGCGGCCGCGATGATCAGGCGATGCCAGAAGGACATACGGCCCTTCTCCTTCGACGGCGGCGCCCCGGATCCTCAGTCGGCCGGTAGCCAGGCGAAGCCGTCGCCCGAGGCCGCCACGCGGCCGAGCCCGAGATGGCCGAAGCCGAGCAGCCGGCCGCTTCTCGCAAAGCCGGGCAGGAGCTCCCTCCGGAGCGCTGCGGCCGCCTCGGGATCATCCTCGAAGACATACGCGAGCCCGGGCTCAGCGAGCTGACGCTCGTTGACGGCGAGATCGCCGAGCAGCGTGACGTCTCCGAGCTCGACGATGCAGTGCCCCGGCGTGTGCCCGCCCGTCCAACGCAGTTCGAGGCCCGGCAGCAGCTCGCTCGGGCCGTCGGCGAGCTCGAGCGCGCCGGTCGCGGCGAGGCCGAGCACGTTGTCGCGCACGTAGGGGCGATCGGGCCGCGCCGCGGTGATCCAGTCGTAGTCGGCTCGGTGCGCGACATACCGCGCGCTCGGGAAGAACGGCGCGCCGTCCA
>JBGPLW010000181.1:0-5823 GCA_041486645.1 Gaiellaceae bacterium
GACGAGCACGTCGGCGCCGGCCGCCACGAGTGCCTGTGCGCGCTCGACGGCCTCCGGCCCGACACCGACCGCGGCGCCGACGCGCAGCCGTCCGCGCTCGTCCTTCGTCGCCTGCGGGTACTCGAGCTTCTTCTGGATGTCTTTGACGGTGATGAGCCCGCGCAGGCGACCGTCGGCGTCCACGACGGGCAGTTTCTCGATCTTGTTGCGGCCGAGGATCCGCTCCGCTTCGGCCAGCGTCGTCCCGACCGGCGCCGTCACGAGGTCGCGCGAGGTCATGAGCGCCGAGATGGGCTGGTCGACGTCCTTCTCGAAGCGGAGGTCGCGGTTCGTCAGGATCCCGACGAGGACGCCGTCGGCATCCGTGATCGGGACGCCCGACACCTTGTAGTGGGCCATCAGCGCGAGCGCGTCGCGGACGAGCGCGTCAGGCGGGAGCGTGACCGGCTCGACGATCATGCCCGCCTCCGAGCGCTTCACCTTGTCGACCTCGGCGGTCTGATCCTCGATCGAGAAGTTGCGGTGCACGATGCCGATGCCGCCTTCGCGTGCGAGCGCGATCGCGAGCCGCGCCTCGGTGACGGTGTCCATCGCCGCCGAGACGACCGGAATGCTGAGCTCGATCGTGCGGGTCAGCCGCGTCCGCGTGGAGACGTCGTTCGGGAGCACGCGCGACTCGGCGGGCACGAGGAGCACGTCGTCGAACGTGAGGCCTTCCTTGGCGAACTTCCGGTCCAGCGCGACAAGCCGTTGCAGCTCGTCCTGGCGGAGTTCGACGTTCAAGGGATGCTCAGGGTACCACCCCCTCCCGACGGCCCCAACACGCTCCTAACAGGGGCTGGCTACCGTGGCCGCGATGCGCTCGCTGCTTGCTGCTGCCGTCGCGGTCGCGGCCGCGGCCTTCCACTCCACGGCGGCCGGGCCGCACACGGAGACGATCTTCTCCCACGCGAACACGACCATCTCGGCGTTCGCGCAGGACGGGCCGCTCGTCGCCTGGTTCTCGCCGAGCAGGGCCCACTGCAACACCGTCCACGTCATCTCGCTCGCGAACCCGCTCCAGACCACGCTGCCGCTGCAGGGCGCGGCGCGCAACGTCACGTGCCGCTGGGTGGTCGGCTCCACGCCGGTGAGCCTCGCGCTCGCCGGCGGGAACGTCCTCTGGACGCTGCGCGAGCGCTCGCCGATCCCGTTCGACTACCTCCTCGGTGCCGGCGTCGGCGTCGGCGAGCGCAACGAGCGGCGCTTCCAGGAGATCGCCCACACGAACCACGGCTCCGGTCTCTGGCTTGGTGGTGTCTCGGGCGATGGCGCGACTCTCGTCTACGGCGTCACTGCGATCGACTACGTCGACGAGGCGGGCTGCCTCGCGGGCACGAGCCCCTGCAATCTCGCGGTCTCCGGTGGGGGCGTCTACCGCGTGTCGGGACGTCAACCGCCGAAGCTCATTCCCCTCACGGAGTCGGGCGGCGCGGTCGAGGTCGCGGCGTCGGCCGGCGCCGTCGCGTACGTCCCGGCCGCCGACATCGGCAAGCGGGGCCGCCCGCTGGCGGGCGCCGACCTGCCGATCGAGGTCGTCGACGCGCAGACCGGCGCCTCGATCTCGCGTGTCAGCCCCCAGGGGACACCGCTTGCGATCACTCTGACTCCGCATGTCCTTGCGACGCTCGAGCGCACGCCGCTCGGCCTGCGCCTCGCGTGGTACGAACGCGCGACCGGTGCGCCCGCCGGGTCGGTGCCGGTGTCGAGCAAGACGAACCCGGAGCTCACCGCCACCGACCACACGATCGTCTACCACGTCGGGCGCTCGATTCGAGCCGTCGACATCGTGACCCACAATGTGAGCACGCTGGCGGGCGCGAGGGCGGAGCCCGTCGGGCTGTCGCTCGAGGGACAGCGCCTCGCCTGGGCCGAGAACCTGAAGACCGCCGCACGCATCCGCGCGCTCACGGTCAAGCCGTAATCGGCTGAAGCTCTTCGAGCTCGACGGTCGCCGCAAGACGTGCGGCCTCGCGCGGGTCGAACCGGCCGGGGCCAAGCTCGACGACCGAGGCAGCCGCGCAGCCGACGCCCTGCCGCAGCGCCTGATCGAACGGCTGCGCGTTGAAGCGAGCGGCGAGGAACCCCGCGAGCAGGACATCTCCCGCGCCAACCGACGCGACCGGCTCGAGCCGCTCGATCGTCGCCCGGAAGCGCCGCAGGGTGCGGTCCTCGCGAAACAGCCCGAAGCACGCGGTCTCGCGCGTGATCAGCACGTTGCGCGCGCCGAGGTCGGCGATCGCGTCGAGGGCCATCAGGAAGTCGTCGTCCTCCGAGAACTCCTGGCCGACGAGGCTCTCTGCCTCACGCTGGTTCGGGGAGACGAGGAACGGCTCCGCGTCGACCGCGTGCCGTAGCGGCTCGCCTTCGGAGTCGACGACGCACTGCACGCCGCGGCGGTTCAGGTCGCGCACCGCCTCCGCGTAGAAGTCGTCCTCGACGTCCCGCGGGAGCGAACCGGAGAAGACGACGAAGGTGGCGACGCGCGAGAGGTAGTGCAGCTTGTCGAGCAGCGTGTCGAGCTCCTCACGGCGGACCGCAGGGCCCCACTCGTAGATCTCGGTGAGACTCCCCGCGGTCGGGTCGACGACGGCGATCGACGTGCGCGACTCGTCCCCGATCCGGACGAAGTCGTTGAGGATCGCCTCGCCGGCGAGCTCGTCGATGATGCGGCCGCCCGTCGTGCCGCCCGCGAGCCCGGTCGCGATCACCGGTGAGTCGAGACGCTTGAGCGCACGCGCGACGTTGATGCCCTTGCCGCCGGCCGACGTCAGGCTGGCGCTCGCCCGGTGGCGGTGTCCGAGCTGGAAGTTCGGCACCGTGAGGGTGCGATCGACTGCGGCGTTGAGGGTGACGGTGACGATCACGAGAAGAACCCGAGGAGATGGTGCACGGTCCGCGTGCCGTACCACCGTAGCCGTCCGCGGAGCCCGGGCCGCGCGATCGTCCGGGCGGCGAGCAGGGGCCGTGTCCCGAGCCGTGTCCGCCCGGACCACACCTCGACCCGGCCGAGGCGCTCCCCCCGCGTCACCGGCAGGGAAACGGCGGTCGGCGCGACGATGCGCTCGACGATCGGCCGACCGACGCGCACGGCGCGCACGAGCGGCCGCCGGGCCACGAGCGCCACGGCACGCAGCCCGTAGGGGGCCGCCGCCCAGGCGTACGGCTGCGAGGCGATGAGTGTGAGCGTGCGGTACTGCGACACTCCCCATGCGAGCAGCCGCTGAAGATCGAAGTTCCGCTGCGACCGGGTCGGGCTGCCGAGTATCACCGCGTAGATCGTGAAGCCTCCGCGGCGCGCGGCCGCGACCTCGCACCAGCCTGCGTCGTTCGTGTGACCGGTCTTGACACCGATGAGACCGGGAAAGACGCCGAGGAGATCGTTCCAAGTGCGCGTGATGAAGTTGCCGTCCTCGATCCGGTCGCTGCGCATGCGAACGAGCTCCCGCACGACCGGCAGATGCATCGCGACCCGCGCGAGCGTGGCGACATCACGCGCGCTCGACACGTGGCCGGGCGCGTCGAGCCCGTCCGGCCGCACGAAATGCGTGTCGTGCAGGCCGAGCTTGCGGGCCCGGTCGTTCATCCAGCCGACGAACTCGGTGAGATTCCCGCCGGACGCGGCCGAGGCAAGCGCGTCCGCCGCATTGTTCGCGCTCTGAATCAACGCCCCGGCGAGCAAGTCGCGAACGCTGATGCGCTGACCGCGGGCGAGCGGGATGCGCGACTCGCCGACCTGCGCCGCGTAGCCCGAGACGGTCACCGTGTCGTCGGGCTTCAGATGGTCGAGCGCGACGAGCACCGTCATCAGCTTCGTGATGCTCGCGACCGGGAGCCGCGCGTGCGCGTTGCCGGCGGCGAGCACCTCGCCGTTCGAGGCGTTGACGACATAGAACGCCTTGGCATCCGGTTTCGGAACGGCCGCGTGCGCGCTTCCGGCAAGTGCGAATGCGATCACGACGGCGATGAGCAGCCGGCGCATGCGGTGCGAAGGCTACTTCACGCGGAGCTTTTGACCGACCTGGAGTGCGTTCGAGCTGACGTTCGGATTCAGTTGCTCGAGCTGGGTGATCGACACGCCGGTCTTCGCCGAGATCGACCCGAACGTGTCCCCGCTCTCGACGGTGTAGAAGTCCCCGGCGAGCGTCGTCGTCGCGAGGCGGGTCGTTCCGGGCGGCGGCGTCACGGCGGTGGAGGCGTGCGTCACCGGCCCGCGCTCCGTCGTCGTGCTGGTCGAGCCGCCGCCGTTGATCCCCGAGCGGATCAGGAGCACGGCGACCGTGATCGCGACCAGGAACGCGGCCGGCGCGGCATACCGCGCGGCCCCGGCGTTCCGCCTAGGCGAGCGAGACACTCCAGGCCTCGCGGGCGAGCCGCTCGGCCTCCTCGCGAGCTGCGTCGCGCCAGTCCGCCCCCGCGGACGCGTAGATCACCGAACGGGACGCAGAGACGAGGGCGCTCGCGGGGCCTGCTGCGAACGCGCCGGCGACCTCGACGGGAGTGCCGCCCTGGGCGCCGATTCCGGGCAGGAGGAGCGGGGACTGCGGCATGAGCCGCCTCGCCTCGACGACTTCGGCAGGGAAGGTCGCGCCGACGACCGCGCCGACGGAGGAGAGGCCGCACTCGCCGACGAGCGTCTCTCCGAGCTCGCGCACGAGGTCCGCGACGTGCTGCCAGAGCAGCTGCCCGTTCGCGAGCTGCACGTCCTGGACGTCGGCGCCACCGGGGTTCGACGTCTTGACGAGACAGAACATCCCCGCACCTTCACGCCGGCAGGCGTCGACGAACGGCTCGAGCGAGTCGCGCCCGAGATACGGATTGACGGTGATCGCGTCGGCCAGTGGGATGAACGCATCGGCGTAGGCGCGCGCGGTCGAGCCGATGTCGCCGCGCTTCACGTCGGCGATGACGAGCAACCCGGCGGCGCGCGCGTACGCGCACACCTGCTCGAAAGCGCGCACACCATCGGAGCCGAGCGCTTCGAAGAACGCCGACTGCGGCTTGACGGCAACCGCGTGGTCGGCGACCGCGTCGACGATGCCGAAGCAGAACCGGGCGACGTCGGCATCGACCTCGTCCGGAAGGCGCTCGACCATCGGATCGAGCCCGACGACGAGCTGGCTCTGCTTGCGGCCGACCGCATCTGCGAGCCGGTCGGAGAAGTGCGTCACGGCGACGGTCGCCATCGTCCGACAGACATTACTGGGCACGCCGGAGAGGGCGAAGGGCCGCTGCGGCGGCCCTTCGCGATCTCGGAGAGAGATCGCTCTCGCGTCGCTCGCTCAGCCGTTCTTGACGGCCGACTTCAACGCGCTGCCGGCCGAGAACTTCGGCACGCGCGCGGCGGGAATCTCGACCTTCTGCGACGGGTTCCGAGGGTTGACGCCGGTGCGCGCGGCGCGCTGTTGCGTCTGAAACTTTCCGAAACCGGTGAACGCCACGTCGCCGCCGCTCCTGAGCGTGTCGGTGATCGTCTCGAGGAACGCGTCGACGACTCTCCCTGCGTCGCGCGTCGTGAGCTGGCTCCGCCGGGCTACCTCCGCCACGAACTCCTGCTTGGTCACTGCCTCTCCTCCCGTTGCTTGCGACTCGACCCTAACACCGCTATTTCCGGCTTGCGAGAAGCTCTCCGGCGCGGAAGAGCGGCCGGAGCCGGACGGCGTGACGGGCGAGCGCATCCGCTCCTCCCTCTTCCCGGTCGACGACGCACACCGCCGTGTGCACGACGAGGCCGACCTCGCGCAGCGCTGCGATCGAGTCGAGCAGCGCACCGCCGGACGTGAC
>JBGPLW010000182.1:0-5814 GCA_041486645.1 Gaiellaceae bacterium
CTTCGCGTTGTCGACCGAGCCGACCGTGATCGCCTCGTTCGACGTGCCGGGGTCGCCGCCGGAGAACAGCGCCGTGCTGACGCCGCCGGCGTTGCCCATCGCGACCGCGACGACGACGCCCTTGCGCACGAGCACGTCCGACGCGACTGCCGTCGGCTCCTCCGGCCACGACGCGTAGTCGTCGCCGATGCTCATGTTCACGACCTGCGCCCCGTCCTTGTAGGCCCGCTCGAGAGCGGCGACGATGATGTCGTTGTCGACACCGCCGTTGCAGCCGAAGACGCGGTAGGCGAGGAACTTCACGTCGGGCGCGACGCCGGTGACGCCGTTCGCGTCAGCCGCCTTCGCACCGATGATGCCCGCAACGTGCGTGCCGTGGCCCGCGCCGGAGGTCGAAGCATCGCCGGCCGAGACGCGCGCGTCGGCGAAGAGCGGGTTGCACGGAGCCGGGTCCGGGTCGGGCGCGGGCACCGGGTTGAAGACGCGATCCGTCGACGTTCCGTCGTACAGGTCGCCGACGAAGTCGTAGCCGCCGATGACGCGGCAGTTCGCGTCACCGAAGTGGGCGCAGCCGCCGAGATCCGGGTTCGTGTAGTCCACGCCCGAGTCGATGACGGCCACCTTGACGCCCTGCCCCTTGAACGTGCCGACGCCGCCTGCGAGCGGATCGACCCCGATCTGCGGGTTCGAGCCCTGGTCGGCGGGCACGCCGTCGACCTGCTGGTCGGGCGACACGTCGAAGGTGCGAACCGGGTACACACCCGTCACACCCGGCACCGACCAGAGGCTGCTCGCCTGCTGGATCGGCACGCTGACCGAGACGCCGTTCCAGAGCGTCCCGAACGACTGCCGCGCCTTGACCTTCAAGCCCATCGAGGCCGCGCCCGAATAGAACGCGTCCTGGGAGGCCTTGACGTTCTTCGCGGAACCGCCCTCGGCCGTCGGAGCTCCCGACAGCTGGACGAACCACGACGTGGCCGTTTGGTTGTCCGGCCCGGTGGCCGGGACCGACTGTGTCGAGTCGGCGCCTGCAAGACCGGGCAGGACGAGTAGGGCTGCAATTGCGGCAAGCGCAAGCGGCAGCCAAAGCCTTTTCCGCACTTCTCCCCTCCAGTGTTGATTGCCCTCAGGAGGACACTGGCCCTCTGGGGCCGTTATCTCCCAGAAACCGCGTCGTTGTCAAGTACAGACATGAAAAGGGCCGCCCCGAAGGCGGCCTCTTTCCGAATTCGTGGTTGCCGGGACTACTTCGAGGGGTCGAAGCGGTTGTGCTTGCCGCGGTTGCCGTTGTCGCCGTGGTTGCCGTTGTCGCCGTGGTTGCCGTTCTCGCCGTGGTCGCCCTTCGGGCCGCGGAAGACGTTGCCCGGGATCTCGCCCGAGTCGCGTCTCGCGAGGTCTCCGAGCAGGTTCGCGACGTTCGGCGTGCCGAGACCCGTCGCCAGGTCGTAGCCGGGCGCGGCGGCGAAGCCGAACGTGGAGGGCGCGGGCGCTCCGAGAGCGCGCAGGTCGAGCGCGTTCGAGCCGGTCGTGATGTCGTTGAAGTCGCGGGCGTAGGAGCGCTTGTCGCGCGCGAGGTCGTAGAGCAGCGGGCTGACGAGCCCGAGCGGGCTCCTGGCCTGGCTCATGCGAACCTGGTTCGCGAGCGCGACGATCGCGGCCCACTGCGGCGCTCCGGCGCTCGTCCCGCCGACCGCGATGTAGCCCTGCTGTGACGGATCGATGCACTTCGGGTCGAGCGTGACGCCGCCGTCGGCCCGGTTCGGCCGGCACGAGAGGATCACGAGCGCGCCGCCGACGAGCGCAGCGTTGTACGAGACGTCGGGAACCAGGCGATTCTTCGTGTGCAGCGAGCGCTGCCACGGCGGAGCGTCGAACACCGCACTCGGAGCGCCGCCACCCGCACCCGGCGCCCCGAACGGTGAGATCTCGTTCCATGCCTGCTCGGCGCCGTAGGTGCCGGCGTCGCTCAGCAGGCCGTTGGGATACGGATTGCCCTCGGTGCCGCCGACTGCGAGGACGAGCGGATCCGAGGCCGGGTACGCGGCCATCGCGGACGGCGTGACGCCGAGCTCGGGGAAGAACATCGACTCGAGCTCGGTGCCGTTCGACGCGCCGAGGTCGCCCGACGCGGCGAGCACCGTCCCGCCGTGCCGAAGCACGTCGAGGTACATCGGGCTGAACGTGCCGACGAGGCTCGGGTCGCTGGCGGGCCCGGTCTCGTCCATCCCGAAGCTCTGCGTGACGATTGCGCCCGGATACTTCGGCAGCACCTCGCGCATGACCTGGGCGATGTCGAGCGTGTCGTCCGACTTCGCGACTGCGAGCACGATGTGCGCGCGCGGCGCCATCGCGTAGGCCCACTCGACGTCGAGGTCGGTCTCGACCTGCCAGAAGTACGTCTGGCCCGAGCCGTGTGCGGCCGGGATGGTCGTCTGCTGCGGGACGATGGTGAGATTGGGCGGAAAGGGGAGGCCCAGGATCCCGCCGAACGTCTGGATATCGGGACCGACGAACGGCGCGCCGTAGGCCGCGACGACCACAATCGTCTGGCCGGCGCCGTTCGGCGCGGACGGGCCCGACGGGAAGTTGTACGCCTGCTGGATCTCCTGCGGGACGTAACAGGGGATGCCGCCATTCAGGCAGGGGATGCTCGGCCCGGAGAGCGGCGTGAACGGGCTCGACGCGAGCAGCGGACGCACCGTTGCCGCGGAAGCCGAAGCGATGGAGGCCAGTGCCGCCCCCGCGAGAACCGCGAGTACGACAAACCGCAGACGCCTGGTCAAGCCCTCTCTCCCCTTTCTAAGCCGCACAGAACATGCGGATCGTGGACCAGATTCCGAGAAACAGGTATCCCCCGCGGGAGGGATGGGCTAACCGTGCGGATTCGCCATCGCGCGGTAATCCAGGGCTTTGTCGAGGATCTCCTCGTCGACGCCCTTCTCCCGCGCCACCTCCCGGAGCGACCGGCCGCTCGCGGCGGCCTCCTTGACGATCTCGCTCGCGCGGTCGTAGCCGATGTAGGGATTGAGAGCAGTGGCCGCCGAGAGGGTCAGCTCGGCGTAGTGCTCGGCGGTCTCGCGCTGAGCCTCGATGCCGTCGACGCACTTCTCGGCGAAGAGCCGCGATGCGCTCGCGAGGAGCTTCACCGAGTCGAGGACATTCCGGGCGAGAAGCGGGACGAAGACGTTCAGCTCGAAGTGGCCCTGCATTCCGCCGACCGTGATCGCGACGTCGTTGCCGATCACCTGTGCGGCGACCTGCGTCACGACCTCGGGGATGACCGGATTGACCTTGCCCGGCATGATCGAGCTGCCCTTCTGGAGCTCCGGAAGCGCGATCTCGGCGAGGCCGGCGCGTGGGCCGGAGCCGAGGTAGCGGATGTCGTTCGCGATCTTCGTCAGCGAGACGGCGACTGCCTTCAGCGCACCCGAGGCTTCGACGATGCCGTCGCGCGCAGCCGTCGCCTCGAACGGGTCGGCGGGCGCGGAGATCGTAAGGCCGGTCTCCTTCGTGAGGATCGCGCGCACGCGCTGCGCGAACTCCGGGTGCGTGTTGAGGCCGGTGCCGACGGCAGTGCCGCCGAGCGGAATCTTGCCGAGGCGCGGCAGCGCGTCCTGCACGCGCGCCGACCCTTCGCGCACCTGCGCGGCGTAGCCGGCGAACTCCTGGCCGAGGGTGACGGGGACGGCGTCCATCCAGTGGGTGCGGCCGGACTTGACGACGTCGGCGAACTCCGCCGCCTTGCGCTCGAGCGACGCGCCGAGCAGGTCGAGCGCGGGCATCAGGTCGTGCACGATCTCGTCGAGCGCCGCGAGGTGCACCGCGGACGGAAAGACGTCGTTCGAGCTCTGGCCCATGTTGACGTCGTCGTTCGCGTGCACGTCGTCGCCCGCGAGCGTCGCGAGCACCTCGTTCGCGTTCATGTTCGACGAGGTGCCGGAGCCGGTCTGGAAGACGTCGATCGGGAATTGGTCGTCGAGCTCGCCGTTCGCGATGCGCGCGGCAGCGGCGGCGATGCGGTCGGCCTTGTCGCGGTCGAGCAGGCCGAGGTCGGCGTTCGCCTGCGCCGCGGCGCCCTTGATGCGGCCGAGCCAGCGGGCGACCGGCGCCGGGATGGGCTCGCCGGAGACGGGGAAGTTGGCGATTGCCTTGGTCGTCTCGGCGCCCCAGAGGTCCTGCTTTTCCTCCATCTGACTCATACGGCGAGTCTAGGCAAAGCGCCGCAGCCCCGGCATCCGTGACTTCCACTGATTCGAAAGCGGTGCCTGACACCGGAGGGTGCCAGGCACCGCTGGATCCCGAGCTACTGCCCGACGATCCCGGCGAACGTGTCCGTGTCGCCGAAGCTCTGGGCGCACGCCACGTCGGGATTCGGTGCGACCGCCGTCTTCGAGCCTGCATAGACCGCCGCTCGATAGGCGTTCACGGCTGCGCACGGGGTGGCGTTTCGCGCGTCCGTCCAGACCACCGTCGTCGACGTCGGCCCCGCGGCCAGGTCGATGTAGTCGCCGATGAACTGCTCCATGAGGTTGTTGTACGAGGAGCCGTCCGGGTTCGACGACACGGTGCTGACCCGCAGCGGCGACGTGAACGACGGAGCCGCCGGAGCCTTCTGGACGTAGTACGCGTCGTAGACCTGCACGCCCGTCCGCCACGGATCCGATAACGGCGGCGCGGTCAGCGCGTCGAACGCGACGGAGATCAACCCGCTCGGCGAGACGTCGACCGCCGGGAAGAACGCATTGCGTCCCGGCGCCCGCGCGATCGTGCCGAGGTTCGTCCACGTGATGCCGTCCCATGAGACGGCTGCCTTCACGACCCCGACGCCGCCCGCGAAGTCGCACCAGACCACGACGACATTCGTCGACGTCGGGTCGGCTGCCGGATGCGGGTAGCAGTCGACGCGCGCGCTCATGCCGGGCACGCGGTTGAAGAGATCGACGGCGTCGAACGGCGTGCCCGTCAGCGGATAGTCGACGACGCTCGCGATCGTGATCGGCGCCGTGAACGTCCGCCCTCCGTCCTTCGAGGTGGCGACCACCTGGAGGTTCTCGTACTTGCCCTTCGAGTCGGCGTTCTCCGTCCAGAACGCCTCCACTGTCCCGTTCGACGCGACCGTCATCTGGCCGGTCTCGCGGAAGCCCTGCGCGGAGTTGTTGTTGCCGGCGCTGACCTGCACGCCCGCCGACCACGTGCGTCCTTCGTCGTCGGACGATGCGACGTAGAGCTTCACGTGCCCGTTGCCTGAGCAGCTGTTGCAGTAGTCGGCCCAGAAGAGGTAGAGCCGCCCGAACCACGGGCTCGAGGCGCCCTTGTCGACTGCGATCCACTCGTGGTCGCCGAAGTCGGACGTGCGGTCGGTCGACGCCGCCTCGACCGGGTTCGACCAGCTCGCGCCGTCGTCGTACGAGCGCGACACGGTCACCTGCTCGGCGCCGAACACCGGATACGGATCGCCGAGGCTCGCGTAGTACACGGCGGACCCGCACGACCAGCTGAACCGGCCCGCGCAGCGCCGCGGCCCGACGTCGAGGCTCGGGTCGCCGCCCGAGAGCCGCCCGATCGTGTCGAAGCCCGGCAGGTACCCGCCCGTCCACGACTGCCCGTTGCTCGAGCGGTAGTACGCGGAGATCGGCCGGCCCGGCGTGAACGGGCACGGGGTCGTGAGCGCGGCCGTCGTCCCCGTGCAGAGGTCGAGCGAGCTCTCGTCGTTGGCACCCGCGATCAGCGCGCCCGTCAACGGGTCGCGCGCGATCGACGGCTCGTTCTGCTTGTTCTGCGGGAACGACGCGCCGTGATCGAAATCGACATTGA
>JBGPLW010000183.1:0-5708 GCA_041486645.1 Gaiellaceae bacterium
ACTTCTTGTCAATAGCGTCACAATCTCAAAGGTGGGGGATCCGGGGACTCACGCCGCCGAGGCTGCGCCGGGCGCTGCCGAGAAACTCGTTCCGTACCTCCCGCGCGTGAGCCTCGAGTGGCTCCAGGCGGCACCCGAGGCCCGCCATCGGGCCCTCGAGGGGACGCTCGCGTTCGTCGACGTCTCGGGGTTCACGGCGATGTCCGAGCGCCTTGCGCCGCTGGGGGCGCGCGGCGCTGAAGAGGTGACCGACGTGATGAGCGCGACGTTCACCCGTCTGCTGGCCGTCGCATATGCGAACGGCGGCGGCCTCGTGAAGTTCGGCGGCGACGCGCTGCTGCTCTTCTTCGAGGGCGAGGCACATACCGCGCGGGCGTGCAATGCGGCGTACGGCATGCGGCGCACGCTCGACCAGCTCGGTGCGCTGGAAACCTCGGCGGGCGAGATCACGCTGCGCATGCACGTCGGGGTGCACACCGGTACGTTCGACTTCTTCCTCGCAGGAGCGTCGCACCGCGAGTTGATCATCGCCGGACCCGCTGCGGCGCATACCGTCGCGATGGAGGGCGCCGCTGAGGCCGGCGAGATCGTCGTCAGCGCTGCAGTCGCCGCGTCGCTCCAACCAGACGAGCTTGGCGCGGCGAAGGGCGAAGGCGTCCTGCTTCGTGCGTCGCCACGGACTGCGGCACACGGCGTCGCTGCACTGCCGGAGATCGACGGGCTCGATCTCCTGTCGTGCATTCCGGTGGCGTTACGCGGTCATCTCACTGCGGAGAAAGTGGAGAGCGAGCACCGTCACGCGGCGGTTGCGTTCGTACGGTTCAGTGGCGTCGACGAAGTGCTCGAGCGGGAAGGCGCAGCCGCCGCGGCCGCGGCGGTCGAAGAAGTCGTCGTCGCGCTCCAAGCCGCAGCCGACACACACAGCGTGTGCTTCCTCGAGAGCGACATCGACGCCGCCGGCGGGCGTGTCGTCCTCGTCGCGGGCGTGCCGACGACCTCCGGTGACGACGAAGAACGCCTGCTGCGGACTGCACGCGCCGCCGTGGACGCGCGCACCCGACTGCCGCTGCACGTCGGCCTCGCTGCCGGCAACGTCTTCGCCGGCCGGATCGGCCCGCCGTACCGCCTCACCTACACGATCCTCGGCGGTACCGCCGCGCTTGCCGCGCGCCTGATGGCGAAGGCTCCGGAGCGCGCAGTGTGGACGACGCCCGAGCTCGTCGCGCGCTCACGCACCGCGTTCGAGGTCACACCCCTCGAACCGCTGGCGCTGAAAGGCAAGGCGAGCCCCGTCGACGCGGTCTCCGTCGGAGCGGTGGGAGCGGCCCGTGCCGCGACGTCACGCAAGCTGCCGCTCGTCGACCGCCAGCGCGAGATGCCGGTGCTCGATGCAGTGCTCATTCCGGCAAAGATGGGCTTCGGCAGCTTCGTCGAGCTCGTCGGGCCGGCCGGCATTGGCAAGTCGCGGATCGTCGAAGAGATCTGCGACCGGGCGGGCGACCTGCCCGTAGCGGCGACCGCCTGCGAGCAGTACGAGTCGACGACCCCGTACTTCGCATTCAACGCGTTGTTGCGCTCGCTCCTCGCGGTCGAGCTGGGCAGTGATGCAGAACGCAACTCGATCCAGCTCGGCGACACGATCGAGGCCCTCGCGCCGGATCTCGTTCAGTGGATTCCACTGCTCGGCGACGTGCTGGACGCCGCCGTGCTCTCGACCCCAGAGGTCGACGAGCTGCAACCGTCGTTCCGTCGCGCACGCCTGAACGGCGTCGTCGAGGACCTGCTCACACGTCTGCTCGACAAACCGACGCTCGTGCACTTCGAGGACGCCCATTGGATGGACGAGGCGTCCTCCGATCTGCTGCGCCACCTCGGCAGCCGAGTGATCGCGAAGCCGTGGCTCGTCTGTGTGACGCGACGGCCCGGCGCAGGAGGCTTCGTGGCGGCGGAAGGCGTACCGCCCGTGTCGGCTGTGACACTCCTCCTCGATCCGCTGCCCGACGAGGATGCGATGGCGCTTGCCGCTTCGGCAGCCGACGAGGACATCTCGGCCGATGACCTCGCGGCGATCACCGAGCGCTCCGGCGGCAATCCTCTGTTCGTCCGAGAGCTCGTCGCAGCGACGCACGCACAAGGTCGCGAGGTCGAGACCATGCCGGAGAGCGTGCTCGAGGTCGTGACGACCCGCATCGACAGCCTCGCGCCCGGCGACCGCGCCCTGCTTCGGTGGGCGTCCGTGCTCGGGGCAACGTTCTCGGGCGAGCTCGTCGCGCAAGTCCTCGCCGGAGACCCGGAGGCCGCACTCGACTCGGAGTCGTGGGACCGGCTCACGGAGTTCGTCGAGCGCGATCCGCACACCGCAGGAACGTTCCGGTTTCGACATGCGCTGATCCGCGACGCCGCCTACGAAGGGCTCTCGTTCCGGAAGCGCCGCGAACTGCACGCCCGCGTGGCGGAGGTACTGCTGAGCGAGGCGCCCGACGCGGCCGACGTTGCCGAGCTGCTCTCGCTGCACTTCATGCTCGCCGACAAGCGCGACGAGACGTGGCTCTACTCCGTGCTCGCGGGAGAGCGGGCCAAGGCGAAGTTCGCGAATGTCGACGCCGCGGAGTTCTTGCGTCGCGCGCTCGATGCGGCGCAAGAGCTGCCGTCCCTGTCGCGCGCGGAGGTCGGACGGACGTGGGAGTCGCTGGGCGACCTGCTGATGCTGAGCGCCGACTACGCCGAGGCGCACAACGCCTATCGGCACGCGCGCAAGCTCGTGCGTGGCGATGCGAACGCGATCGCCGGCCTCTGCCTGAAGGAGGGGCTCGTACGCGAGGCGGAGGGCCACTACTCCGACGCGCTGCGCTGGTTTGCGCGCGGGCTCCGCACGCTCGAGGTGCTCGACGACGCAGAGCAGTCCGAGAACCGGCTCCGCCTCTCGCTCGGCTATGCGGGCCTCCGCTTCCGTCAGGGTGCGCTCACCGACTGCGTGCAGTGGTGCGAACGGGCGGTCGAGGAGGCGCGCGGAGCGGCTGCGCTGGAACAGCTCGCGCACGCCTACTACCTGCTCCACCTCGCATACACGTCGCTCGGCAGTCCGGAGCGCACGCGCGTCCGCGACCTCGCGCTGCCGATCTACGAGGAGCTCGGGGATCTCCTCGGCCAGGCGAATGCACTCAACAACCTCGGCATCGACGCGTACTACGAAGGACGATGGGACGACGCGCTTGATTACTACGAGCGAAGCCGCCGCGCGCGCGAGCGGATCGGCGACGTCGTCGGCGCAGCCACGATCGCGAACAACATCGCCGAGATCCTGTCCGACCAGGGGCTGTACCAGGAGGCGGAGGTGCTGTTCAAGCAGGTCGACGACACGTGCACGGCAGCCGGCTCGCTCCTGATGACTGCGGTCGTCGACGGCAACCTCGGTCGCCTCGCGTCGCGCAACGGCCTGCACGAGGATGCGCGCAGGAAGCTCACGGCCGCACTCGCGGCGTTCCGCGAGATCGAGGCGGCGAGCTTCGTGCTCGAGATCCAGGCTCGGCTCGCAGAGGCTGCTGTGCTGGCAGGCGATCACGAACAGGCACTCCGCGACGCCGATCTCGCCGAGCTCACATCCGAAGTCGCGGCGCCGCCGTCAGTCCAGGCGATGCTGCACCGCGTCCGCGGCTATGCGCACCTCCAGGCCGGACGCATGGAGGACGCGGCGCGCAACTTCGCCCACAGCCTCGACGCCGCGCGCAGCGGAGACGCGCTGTATGAAGTCGCGCTCTCGCTGCGCGCGCGGTCGCGCCTCACCGGCGACGCCGACGATGCGGCCGAAGCGCAGCGGCTGCTCGAAGCGCTGCACGTCGTGCACGTTCCGGAGCCGCCCGTCTAGACAAGGACAGAGACAGCGCCGCGCTCGGCCTCGAAGACGGCTTCGCTGACATCGCCGAGATCTTCTCCGTCGACCTGCAACGGCATCGGCCGATCGCAGACGATCTCGATCCGGTCGGTGTCGTGCGTGTAGAGCATGTCGTTGCGCGGACGTCCGGCGAGCAGCGAGTACGCCGTGCGGAGGAGTGAGCGGCGGCGGACGCGAACGGGCGCGACCATGTCGAGGCCGAGCTCGAACTTCGCCTCCGGCGCGATCGGCAGTGGCACGCCCTTCGCGTAGGTGTAGGGCTGCGCGTTGGCGACGAAGACGAACGCAGCACGCCCGACGCCCTTCACCTCGAGCGCGGGCTCGAAGTGACCACCCTGCGCCGCAAGCAGACGCACGATCGCGAGCGCGAACGCGATGTCGCCGGGGCGCTTGCCGTCGCGCTCCCGACCCATGTCGTCGACACGCCGCACCGCGGCGGCGTCGAGGCCGACGCCGGCGGAGAAGCCGAATCTGCGGCCGTTCACGCGCCCGACGGTGATCCGCCGCACCCGCATCTGCTCGAGCGCCTCCGCGAGCTGCCGCGCTGCCGCTACCGGGTCGTTCGGCAGCCCGAGCGCGCGCGGCAGCACGCTCGTCCCGCCGCCGGGAAGGAAGCCGATCGGCATGTCGCCCTCGAGGCCGTTCAGGGCCTCGTTGAAGCCGCCGTCACCGGAGAAGACGATGATCGCGTCGCAGTCGCCGGACCGGCACGCGTCGGCGACGAGTTGCGTCGCATGCTTCGGACGCTCGGTCAGGACCGTCTTGAGCCGCACGACACGTTCGAGCTCACGCTGAACCGCCGCGAGCTTCTGCTCGGTGACGCGCGACGCGAATGGGTTGACGACGAGGACGGCGGTCTTCATGAGATCGAGCATGCACGGAGACCGCGCTCCGCCGCAAGGCTCAGCGCGAGGAGTAGCCGCGCATGCCGTCGAGCAGGAGGGCGGTGAAGCGGTCGGCGACCTCGTCGGTCGGAGAGCCGGGGCGAAGCCAGGTGTACGCCCAGTTGACGGCCGAGAGCGCGAGCCGTGCAGCGGTGACGTCGTCGAGGTCGGTGCGTAGCTCGCCGACCTCGCGCCCTTCGCGGAAGAGCGCGCGGAACCGTTCCTCGTAGCGCCGGCGCTCGGCGACGAAAGCGTCGCGGCGCTCGCCGTCGAGGTAGCGCCACTCGCGCGTGAACACCGTCGCGATGTCGAGCTGCTCTGCGACGACGCGCAGGTGCCCGCGCAGCGCGGCGCGGATCCGCTCGACGATCGGCCCCTCCTCGGGCACCTCGTCGAGCGCTCGGTGGAACGCCTCGGCGCCCTCGCGCGCAACCTCCCAGAGCAGGTCGGCCTTCCCCTCGATGTGCGAGTAGAGCGAGCCCTTCTGCACGCCGAGCGCCTCGGCGAGATCGCCCACCGAGGTGCCGTGGTAGCCCTTCTCGGCGAAGAGCCTGGCGGCGGCGCGGGTCAGCTCCGACTTGCGTGAGGAGATACCATCACCCTAACGATCGTTCGGTCCCGGAGGGTGCATGGCAGCTGTCGAGATTCCAGGCGATGAGCAGGCATTTCTCGAATACGTCCAGGGCGGCGGCCAGGTCGAGGCGACCGATTGGCTCCCCGACGACTACCGGGCGAAGCTCGTCAAGTTCATCGAGATGCACGGCAACTCCGAGCTCATGGGCGTCCTGCCCGAACGCGAGTGGATCCTCCGCGCGCCGACGCTCCAGCGCAAGCTCGCGCTGACGGCGAAGGTGCAGGACGAGGTCGGCCACGCGCAGCTCATCTACCGCGTCGTCGAGGACCTCGGCAAGCCGCGCGCGCAGTGCCTCGCC
>JBGPLW010000184.1:0-5693 GCA_041486645.1 Gaiellaceae bacterium
CTGGTTCACCAACTATCGGGGCAACTCGATCGGGCGGATCACCACCGGCGGCACCATCACGAACTTCAGGCACGCGAGCATCCGCGGCCCGCGCGGGATCACCGCCGGGCCGGACGGCGCCCTCTGGTTCACGAACAATCGGGGCAACTCGATCGGGCGGATCACCACCGGCGGCAAGGTCAGCAGCTTCAGGCAGGCGAGCATCGTTCTGCCGTGGGGGATCGCCTAGGGGCCGGACGGCGCCCTCTGGTTCACCAGTGACGGCAGCGACTCGATCGGGCGCGTTGAGATCCTGAAGCGCCGCTGACGCTGCGACCAGGCGCACCACTCAGGGCGAATTCAGAGCCTTCTCGGTGCGCTTCCGCCACTGGTTGATGCCCTTCACGATGAAGAGGTGCTCGCCTGGACGGACGTACCCGAGCGCGCGCGCCTCGCGTGCGAGCGTGTCGAGCGACGTCGAGGATCCGAGCCGATGCTCGAGCCGGCGCTTCTCGGCCTGAAGCTGCCGCACGACCGCGCGCTTCTGTGCAAGCTCGCCGCGCGCGTCGACATAGGCCTTCAGCGGCCGGTAATAGAGGAGCGCAAACAGCACGAGCGCGCCCACCGCAAGCCAGCGGCGGACGACGACCGAGCGCGCGGGACGACGACCTGTCGAACGAGGCACCTCGTGAGGTTCTAGACACGAAGCCATGACCCTTCCGTAACCCGTGACTGTCACCGAAGGTTGGCACCGGCGAGATTCACCGTTCTGTCACGGAGCCGGCACGAAGCCGTACTGGGGAGTGTCCCCACTTCGGCCAGGAGCACGGCCCAGGCCGGAGGCTAAGGCGCCGCGCAGCGCGCCTTAGCCGCAGGCGAACGAAAGCGTGGCGGGGATGCCGAAGGCACCAACGACCGCGCGGGGGAGGCAAACCGTCAACAGACGCTCTTGGAGGAGTGCCAACGGCCGGCGTAGGCGAGACCGCGTCTTGCCGAAGCCACGCGGCGCCCCACTCAGCGACGGACGAAGGAGGGGGCGCACGGGGGAACCATGGGTTCCCCCGTGATTTCAGGCGATGTCCACCTTGATCACGTTGGTCGAGCCGGGGAGATTGACCTGCGTCCCGGCGGTGAGGACGACGCGGTCGCCGGCGTCGACCAGGCCCGCCTCGCGCGCGGCGTTGACGGAGGTCCTCCACAGCTCCTCGACATCGCCGCACTCCGGGATGTAGATCGGCGTCACGCCCCACTCGAGCGCCATCTGGCGTCTCGCCCACTCGACGTGCGTGAGCCCGATGATCGGCCGCTGCGGGCGTAGCCGCGCCACGCTCGACGCGGTCTTGCCGCGATACGTCGGCGTGAGAATCGCCTTCGCGCGCAGCGCCTCGGCGATGTCGCACGCGGCGTTCGACATCGCGCCGCCGATCGTCGGGTTCTGGTCCGCTGCGGGAATCTCGTGCCGGTAGCCCATGCTCGGCTCGACGGCTTTCGCAATCCGGTCCATGTACGCGACGGCCTCGACCGGGTACTCGCCGACTGCGGTCTCGCCCGAGAGCATCACCGCGGATGTGCCGTCGAGGATCGCGTTCGCGACGTCGCTCGCTTCGGCGCGCGTCGGCTCGGGGTGATGGACCATCGACTCGAGCATCTGCGTAGCGGTGATGACCGGCTTGCCGCGTTCGAGCGCCTTCTGGATGATCCGCTTCTGGATCAGCGGCACGAGTGCAGGCCCGACCTCGACGCCGAGATCGCCGCGCGCCACCATCACCGCGTCGGTCTCGGCGAGCACGTCGTCGAGCACGTCGACGGCCTCCGCCTTCTCGATCTTCGCGATCACGTGCGCGTGCGAGCCAGCCTGTTCGATCAGCGCGCGCAGGTCGCGCACGTCAGCCGCCGAGCGGACGAACGACAGCGCGACGAAGTCGACGCCGAGCTCGAGCGCGAAGTCGAGATCGGCGATGTCCTTGCGGGTGAGCGAGGGGATCGGCAGCGGGACGCCGGGCAGGTTCACGCCCTTGTGCGACGTGACGGTCCCCCCGACGATGACCTCGCACCGCGCTCGACCGCCGTCCACCGAGAGGACGCGCAGTCGAACGAGCCCATCGTCGATCAGGACGTCGTGCCCCGGCTTCAGGACGTCGCCGATCACCGCGGGCGCGATCGGCAACTCTCCCTTGCGACAACTTTCCTCGGCGCTGACGGTGACGTCCTCGCCCTTGCGGAGGACGAAGGGCTCCTCGAGCTCGCCGATGCGCAGCTTCGGCCCCTGGAGGTCCCCGATCAGCGCGATCGGGCGGCCCGCGGCCGCCTCGGCCTCGCGGACGCGCCGCGCGCGCTCGGCGTGCTCCTCGTGCGTGCCGTGCGAGAGGTTGAGCCGCGCGGCATCCATCCCCGCCGCAACGAGCTCGCGCAGCCTCTCCGGCGAGTCGGACGCCGGTCCGAGCGTGGCGACGATCTTCGTGCGGCGTTCACTCACCATGCGCGCAGCGTAGCCTGGACCGTAAGCTCAGCGGCCCGCGCGCGGGAAGGCGTCCCAGCCCGGATACGTCGCGCTAGTCCCGAGTTGCTCCTCGATGCGGAGCAGCTGGTTGTACTTCGCGACGCGGTCGCTCCGCGCGGGCGCACCCGTCTTGATCTGCCCGGTGCCGAGCGCCACCGCGAGGTCGGCGATCGTCGCATCCTCGGTCTCGCCCGAACGGTGCGACATCACCGTCGTGTAGCCGTTCGCGTGCGCGAGGTCGACGGCCGCGATCGTCTCCGTCAGCGTCCCGATCTGATTGACCTTCACGAGAATCGAGTTGGCGACGCCGCGGTCGATCCCCTGCTGGAGCCGCTCCGGGTTCGTGACGAAGACGTCGTCGCCCACGAGCTGCACGCTGTCCCCCAGCCCGCGGGTCAGCGCAGCCCACGCGTCCCAGTCGTCCTCGGCGCAGCCGTCCTCGATCGAGACGACGGGATACGCGTCGACGATCCCCCGCCAGAAGGCGGGCATTTCCGCCGACCCGAGCCGGCGGCCTTCGAAGGAGTACACGCCGGCGTCGTAGACCTCACTCGCCGCCGGGTCGAGCGCGATCGCAATCCGCTCGCGGTGGCCGGCGCGCTCCGCCGCCTCGAGAACCGCTTCGATCGCCGCCTCGCTCGACTCGAGGTCCGGCGCGAAGCCGCCCTCGTCGCCGACGCCGGTCGCGAGGCCACGGTCGCCGAGCACCTTCTTCAGCGCGTGGTAGACCTCCGCGCCGATCCGGAGCGCGTCGCGGAACGAGTCGGCGCCGACCGGCACCACCATGAACTCCTGGAGGTCGATCGAGTTCGCCGCGTGCACACCGCCGTTGATCACGTTCATCATCGGCACCGGTAGCGTCGTCGCACCCGGGCCGCCGAGATACGAATAGAGCGACTCGCCCGCATCGGCAGCCGCCGCCTTCGCGGCGGCGAGCGAGACGCCGAGGATGGCGTTCGCGCCGAGGCGACCCTTGTTCGGCGTCCCGTCGAGCTCGATCAGGACGCGGTCGAGCTCTTCCTGCTCGGTCGCGTCGAGCCCGACCACTGCGCCGCGAATCTCGCCCGTCACGTTCGCGACGGCCTTCGTCACCGCCTTGCCGCCGTACTCGCTCCCGCCGTCGCGGAGCTCGACCGCCTCGTGGACGCCGGTCGACGCGCCGGAGGGGACGGCCGCGCGCCCGGTGGCGCCCGACTCGAGCAGCACGTCGACCTCGACGGTCGGGTTGCCGCGCGAGTCGAGGATCTGGCGGGCGTTGACGTGGGCGATCGAGCTCATTCGGACTCCTTGGCGCGGTCGAAGTAGTGGTCCTGCTGCTCGAGCGGCAGCGAACTCCAATCTTCGCCGTTCTCGCGGGCGAGCCGCTCGGCCACCTCGACCCGCCGCCGGAAGCGCTCGGACGCGCGGCGCAGCTCGAGCTCTGGATCGAGCTCGAGCTTCCGCGCGACGTTCACCGCGGCGAACAGCACGTCGCCGAGCTCCTCGGCGCGCCGCTCGGGCGACGAGAGATCGTCCTTCAGCTCGCGCAGCTCGTCGTCGAGATCCGCGAGCGCGCTCTCGGCATCGGCGTATTCGAACCCGACCGCTTTCGCGCGCTGCTGCACCTTGCGCGCGTGGAGCAGCGCGGGCAGCGCCTCGGGAACGTGGTGGAAGACGCCGACGCGCCCCTCCTGCTCGCGCTTGATGCGCTCCCAGTTCTCCTTCACGCGGCCGGCCGTCTCCGCCTCGACGTCGCCGAACACGTGCGGGTGACGGCGCACGAGCTTCTCGTGGATCAGCCGTGCAGCGGCTGCGAGATCGCCCTTGCCGCGCTCTTCGAGGAGCAGCGCGAGAAAGTAGACCTGGAAGAGCAGGTCGCCGAGCTCGTCGAGCAGCTTCTCGTCGTCGCCCGAAAGTGCAGCGTCCGCGACCTCGTACGCTTCTTCGACAGTGTGCGGCACGATCGTGCGCGCGGTCTGCTCACGGTCCCAGGGACAGTCGCGACGCAGCCGCTCGGTCAGCAGCTGCAGTTCGACAAGGGCCTCCGCAAGGCCCTCCAAGCTACTTGGTAGCCGTCGCTGTCGTGGTCGCGGCGGTGGTGCCCGTCGTCGCCTCCGGCACGTAGCCGGTCTGGTAGCGCACGGACTTCGTGTAGTCCTTCTTCACGCCGTCGAGCCACTTCTGGAAGAGGTCGGTCTTCTTCTGGCTGAGCAGGTTCTGGCGGATCGTCTCCTTGACGGCGCTCAGCGGCTGCGTCGCCGCGGGCTTGACCGCGGAGAGCGCCTGGATGATGTGCCAGCCGTACTGCGTGTGCACCGGCGGCGAGATCTCGTTCGTCTTGAGCGCAAACGCGGCCTTGTCGAACTCGGCGACCGTCTTGCCCTTCTCGATCGTGAGCTTGCCGCCCTTGACCGCGGAGAGCGTGTCCTTCGAGAACTTCTTGGCAAGCGCGGCGAAGTCGCCACCGGCCTTGAGCTGCGCCTCGAGACCGTCGGCCTGCTTCTTGCTGTTCACGAGGATGTGCCGCACGTCGCGGCTCTCGACCTTCGTGTACTGCGTCTTGTTCTCGTTGTAGGACTTCTGGATCTCCGCGTCGGTGACCTTCGCGTCGGCCGTGATCTTCTTGTAGAGCTTGTCGGAGAGCAGGTTGCCGCGCTGGTAGATCTTCAGCAGCGGCAGGGTGAAGCCCTGCTGCTTCAGCTGCGCCTGGAACGCCGTCTCGCTGCCGCCGAAGTACTGCTTCCTGATCTGCGCGATCTGCTTGTCGACGTCGGCGTCGGTGACCTCGACGCCCAGGTCCTTGGCCTTTTGCTCGAGCTCCTTCTCCTGGACGAGGTACGCCATCGCCTTGTCCTGCAGCGTCTTGTAGTCGGCGGTGCCGGGCTTCGGGAACGTCGCCTTCGCGGCGAGCGCCTGGCTCTTCGCGCCGGCGATCAGGAAATTGAACTCCGACTTCGTGATCTGGTCGCCGCCGACGACGGCGACCGAATCGGACGAGACGCTCTTCGACCCGCCGCCGCAACCGGCGGCGACGAGGACGATGGCGAGCAGCAGTGCGACAGGCAGGAACCGGAGAAGTCTCATGTGAATCCCAGTGAGTAGGAGAAAGAAAAGGGCCGGGGAGCGGAGAGAACGGACGCCTTCACGCTGCCTGGCGAGCCTCCAAGATAGCATCGACCAGGCGGAGCGCCTGGGGAAACCCGTCTTCGCTGCGAAGGCTCACTTCCCTGGCTCC
>JBGPLW010000185.1:0-5676 GCA_041486645.1 Gaiellaceae bacterium
CGAAGGCGGAAAAGCAGAAGAAGATCGTGATCGGCCTCGGCGTGGTGCTCGCGCTCGCGATGGCGTACGCGGTGAACACGATGATGTCGATGAACAAGAGCAATGCAGCGTCGAAGCCGCAGGTCGCAGCCGCCACGACGGGCTCGCCCGTGGCTCCGGCCGCCGCGACGCCTTCGGCCCTCCCGGCCGCTCCGACGCTGGGCGGAGCTGTGACTCCCTCGACGTCGGCTGCAAGTGCGCTCTCGACAAATCTCGTGAACGCGGTGCAGCCGCCGGCCGATTCGGGCCAGCTGCAGTCGTTCTCGCTCTTCGAGAGCAAGGATCCGTTCCATGCGAGCGGCCCCGGCTCGACGGGCGGCACGAGCAAGCCCCCGAAGACGCCGCCGGCTCCGCCGACGGCCCCGCCGAGCTCCGCCGTCATCGCGGTGAACGGCGTCAGCGAGTCGGTGACCGCGGGCGGCAACTTCCCCTCCGCGAATCCACTGTTCCAGCTCGTCTCACTCACCGGATCGGTCGCGCACGTCTCGGTCGTCGGCGGCTCGTACGCGAACGGCGCGCCGACGCTGACGCTCAGGGTGAACAAGCCGGTGACGCTCGCGAACACCGCCGACGGCACCCGGTACACGCTGACCCTGCTGCCGCAGGGCACCGTGCCCAGCGGTTCGTCATCCGCGGCGGCGCCGTCGAGCTCGACGACGCCCGCGTCGACGACGCCGAGCGGCTAGAGGTCTCAGGTGCCTGGCTCCGCGCACGCGGTGCCAGGCACCGCTTCTTGATCCGAACGTCGCTCCTTAAGGAGCGACGTTCGGATCGAACAAGGAGCTCTCGCGCGCGAGCACGCTCGACGAGTTCTTCGGATCCCGCACGACGACCGTCACCTGCTTGACGTAGGCGGTCGACGAGGCGTTCGGCTGCACCATGATGATGTAGATGAAGACCGGGTACGACTGGCCGTCCGGGCCGGTGACGAGTTGCACGGCCTTCGTCGGGTCAGGGGACAAGCCGCTCGGCAGGTTGGCCGAGCTCGAGGCCGGAATCGGCGTGTAGCCCGAGCCGGTCGTCGCCTGCGTCACCCAGAGCGGCGACGAGGACGGCGTCGAGTAGTTGTAGTACGTCACGCTGCCGTAGGCCGCGGTGTCGCCCTGGTACTTCGAGTACCAGGTGGAGGTGCTGTTCGGGACTCCGTTCGGGTAGCCCGACACGTCGGCGCCGCCGCCGGCCGGTGCGCTCAGGTAGATCGCCTTGTTCTGGAGGGCGCGGAAGACCTCCATCGTCTTGTCCGCGACCGCCGCCCCGTTCGAGACCGCCGCCGAGCGGCTGACCGCGAGGGCGCCCGACTGGAACGTGGCCACGAGCGCGAGGATGCCGACGTTCAGCACCACCATCGCGATCACGAGCTCGATCAGGCCGAAGCCTTCTTCCTCCCGGGCACGCAGCTGCACACGCTTGGTATCGGCAGCCAGGCCCGGCCACTCAAGGGCCTGCGTACCCCTGCCGATAGGGAAATCGTGGCCTCCTTCGCCTATTCGGCGATCAACGCCCAGGGCGTCGAGCTCTCGGGCGAGATCAATGCTGCCGACCTCGGCGCCGCCCGCGAGCTCCTGCGCGTCAAGGGTCTCCTGGCCCAGACGATCAAGGAGGTCGCGGACGCGGGCTCCGGCCTTGGCCAGACCTCGATCGGCAACAAGAAGGTCAAAGCCAAGTCGCTCCAGATCTTCTCGCGCCAGTTCGCGACGATGATCGAGGCCGGCCTGAACGTCGTCAGCGCGCTCGTCATCCTCGAGGACCAGACGGACGACGACGCGCTCGGCGCGGTCATCCACGAGCTGCGCCAGGACGTCGAAGGCGGCCTGCTGCTCTCCGAGGCGATGCACCGCCACCCAAAGGTCTTCTCGCGCCTCTACGTCTCGATGGTCGAAGCGGGCGAGGCCGCCGGCATCCTCGACATCGTGCTCGACCGCGTCGCGTTCCAGATCGAGAAGCAGGAGGCGATCCGCCGCCGCGTCAAGAGCGCGATGGTGTACCCGACGATGGTCCTCATCTTCGCGACGCTCGTGCTGATCGGAATGCTGATGTTCCTCGTCCCGATCTTCGTGAAGATCTTCGCGTCGTTGAACGGGCAGCTGCCGACGCTCACGGCGTACGTCGTCGCGGTGTCCAACCTCCTGCGCAGCAAGCCGTACCTCATCCTGCTCATCCCGGCGACGCTCTATGCCTTCTTCAGATGGAAGAAGACCGAGAGCGGTCGCAAGAAGTGGGACCGCTTCAAGCTGAAGCTGCCGATGCGTATCGGCGACACGGTGCTGAAGATCACCATGGCGCGCTTCTCGCGCACGCTCTCGACACTCGTCGCAGCCGGCGTCGACATCATCAAGGCGCTCGAGATCACGGGTCAGACCGCAGGCAACTGGGTGATCGAGGAAGCGCTCGCCGGCGTGCGCGCAAAGGTGCACGAAGGCGTGCCGATCGCGCAGCCGCTGCTCGAGAACGAGATCTTCCCGCCGATGGTCGCGCAGATGGTCAAGATCGGCGAGGAGACGGGAGAGCTCGAGAAGATGCTCTCCAAGATCGCGGACTTCTACGAAGACGAAGTCGACGCGTCGGTGCAGTCGCTGACGTCGATCGTTGAGCCGATCATGATGATCGGCGTGGGCGTCATGGTCGGCATCATCATCATCTCGATGTACATGCCGATGTTCAAGATGCTCACGCTCGTCAAGTAGCGCGCGTCTTTTCCAACGCGCAAGCGGTGCCCACCTCGGTCGCGCTTCGTGCTCGTATGCATCGTCGTCCCGGGTGACGTGACTCCGAAATGCGTTGAATCGCAGCGTCCGCCGTTGTAGCTTGCCGCACAAGCTTCGTGGCGGAAGGCAGTCGTCGCAGGGTCTCGTCTTCCGGCACCGGAGAACGCCGCACGGGCACACACGGAGAAAGGGGACTCCACTTGTTGCGCATTTTCGGTTCCAAACGGAAGAGGGTGCTCATCCCGCTGGCCGGCCTCGCCGCGCTCGCGGCCTCGGCGGTTGCGTACGCCGCTGTCGCGGACGCTCCCTGGCCGATGGGCGGACAGAACATCAACGACACGCGGGCAGGGTCGTCGCATCTCAACCCCGACAACGTGAAGAATCTCGCGTTGAAGTGGAAGCTCACGACGCACGGTGACGTGTCGGCGACGCCGGCGGTTGTCGGCGACGCGCTCTACTTCCCCGACTGGGCGGGCTACATGTACAAGGTCGACGCATCGACGGGCGCCGTGAGCTGGTCGCACCAGGTCAGCGAGTACGACGGGACGTCCGGTGCCGTCGCCCGCACGAGCCCGACCGTCGACGGCAACACGGTCTACATCGGTGACCAGAACGGCGGCAACCTGATCGCCCTCGACACGGCGACCGGCAACCTCCGCTGGAAGACGACGCTCGGAGGCGGCAACCCATTCGCGATCGACACGGCGTCGCCGATCGTCTACCAGGGCGTCGTCTACGTCGGGATCGCCTCGAGCGAGGAGGGAGCCGTGGCGTTCATCCCCGGCTACCCGTGCTGCATCTCGCGCGGGTCGTTCAGCGCGGTCGACGCGGCCACCGGCCGGATCCTCTGGCAGACGTACACCGTGCCGGATGGCTACAGCGGCGGCGGCGTGTGGTCGAGCACCGCGGCGATCGACCCCGGAAGCCGGACGGTCTTCATCACGACCGGCAACAACTACTCCGTGCCGCAGAGCGCAAAGGACTGCCAACAGAGCGGTGGCACGCCGACGCAGTGCCTTGATCCGAACGACCACATCGACTCGATCATGGCGCTCGACATGGACACGGGCGCGGTGAAGTGGGCGACCGGCCTCGGCGGCTTCGACGACTGGAACGTCTCCTGCATCTTCACCTTCATCAATCCGTTCGCGTGCCCGGTGAACCCGGGGCCCGACTACGACTTCGGGTCCGGGCCGAACCTGTTCACGCTCAAGGTGAACGGCAAGAGCAGGCTCGTCGTCGGAGCGGGGCAGAAGTCAGGCCAGTACTGGCTCCTCGACGCGAGTGACGGGCACATCCTCTGGGGCGCCTCACCGGGCCCGGGCTCGACGCTCGGCGGCATCGAGTGGGGGACGGCGACCGACGGAAAGCGGATCTACATCGCGGAGACGAACTACTACCGCATACCGCACCAGCTTCCGGACGGCACAACGATCACGTCCGGGGCGTTCGTGGCACTCGACGCGGCGACCGGCAAGGTCGACTGGAAGGTCGCCGATCCGCGCGCTGCGATCGATCCGAACGCCGTCGATCTCGGCCCGACCGCAGTCGCGAACGGCGTCATGTACGCCGGTTCGTTGACCGGATACATGTACGCGTTCGATGCGAGTAACGGCAAGGTGCTCTGGCAGTACAAGGGTGAAGGCTCGTCGAACGCAGGCGCAGCCGTCACGGACAAGACGATCTACTGGGGGAACGGCTACAGCCACCTCGGCATCCCCGAAGGGAGCGCGTCGACGAGCTTCTACGCGTTCTCGCTCAACGGCAACGGGAACTGACGCACATCCGGCCGGGCGCGTCGCCTGCGAGCGACGCGGCCGGCCCGAGCACTAGAGTTCTGAGCTCCGCATGGCGCTCGAACGACCGCTCATCGACAAGCCCGAGGGTGACATCCCCTTCGAGCTCGGCATCGACGATCTCGTCGCCGGCGACGGAGACGAGGCGACGAGCGGGAAGAAGGTCTCCGTGCACTACGTCGGCGTCTCGTTCTCGTCGGGCGAAGAGTTCGACGCCTCGTGGAATCGCGGCCGGCCGTTCGAGTTCAAGCTCGGCAAGGGCCAGGTCATCCCGGGCTGGGACGCCGGCGTCCAGGGCATGAAGGTCGGCGGCCGCCGCCGGCTGACGATCCCGTCGGCAATGGCGTACGGAGCGCGCGGGGCGGGCGGCGTGATCAAGCCGCACGAGCCGCTCGTCTTCGTGGTCGACCTGCTGTCGGTCGACTGACGTTCACTGGGTGACGCAGGTGAGCGCCGTGACCGTCCCGGCCGGCCCGGTCACGGCGAAAAGCCTCGACCGCGACGCGTTCGCGGTCGCGAGAAGCCACACCTCGCGGTGGTGCGTGGACTTCTCGGCGCGACCTTCGTCGCACTGCGCGCCCAGGGACGAGTCGAGTCCCGCGCGAACGCGGGCGTCCGCGACGTGCCGGCCGACGCGCTGTCGCTCTCCTCAGCGCAATGAGCGGCGTGCCGGAGCTCGCGCCAGGCGCACGAAGAGGGCCCACGCGACGAGCGCCCCGAACGCGTAGCCGATTGCCGACGCGCCGGCCGCACCCGAGGCGCCGTACGCGTTGATGAGCGGCACCGACGCGGCGATCGTCACGACCATCGCGGTCAGGCCTGCGGCGAGCGACAGCCGCGGCCGGCCGCGGCGCACCGAGAGGTAGACGACGAGGATCTGCACCGGTGCGTACGCAACCGCTCCGGGCAGCAGAAGGAGCAACGGTGTGCGGGCGCCCTTGAACGCATCGCCGAGCGCGAAGCGGATCACGAACGGCGCTGTGATTGCGATGACGGCGCCCGCACCGGCGGTGTAGAGCAGGCTCTTCAGGAGCGAGCGCTTGACGAGCGCGACGGCATCCTCCTCGCTCTCGTGGACGACCGGCGCCGTGATCGCCGTCGCGATCGCTGCGGCCATCAGCCACATCGACTCCGCC
>JBGPLW010000186.1:0-5650 GCA_041486645.1 Gaiellaceae bacterium
CGCGGCGTCACCGGTCACGTACACCTCGAGCCCCGGCGAGACGCCTTCGAGCTTGCGCAGTCCGTCGATCGTCGGGACGACGTGGTAGTGGCCCGTCGCGACGATCGGGACGACGGTGAACGCGACGTTCCCGTCCTTTGAGACCTGGCCGGCGCCCTGCGGCGTGAACGGCGGCACCGGCGTGCCGACGAGCGGGATCGACGTGGCACGCTTCGCGTCTGCCGCAATGCGTTGCTTGTCCGCGGCGGTCAGGCCACCGACCCGGCGGTAGACGAGCACGGCGGTACGCGTGTCACCGGCGGCAAAGCGGTCGTGGAGCAGATCCTGAACCTGCTTCGACTGCGACCCCGACGGGAGCGCGATGTCCTCGTTCGTGACGTTGTTGATCTTCCCGCCGAGCGGGGCGAACACGGCGACGAGCACGACCCACGCCGCGACGCACACCCACTTGGAGCGGGGGCCAGAGACGATGCGCGCGAGGCGACCCACGATCGCGAGTGACCCTACTGCGGGGCGGGCCGCGTTTCCAGACCGGGTTGACCCGCCGACGCTGGAGGTCTAGCTTCGTTGCGTGGCCGACTACCAGATCGACTCGGCCCTGCAGGCGACGCGGCACGAGATCGTCGACCGGCACATGACGCACGAGAACGCGCACGAATTCGACGACGCGATCGGCGCGTTCCACCATCCTCGCTACGAGATCGTCGCGACGGGCGAGGTCTGGGACGGCGCGGACGGCGTGGACGCGCTCCTGCAGGAGAACAAGACGGGTTTCTCGGATTTCAAGTTCCACCCGACGAAATGGCACCACGCCGAGGACGCGATCATCGTCGAGGGGAACTTCACCGGCACGCACGACGGCTCGTGGCGCGGCCTGCCCGCGACCTTCCGAACGGTCGACTTCGAGCTGATCATCGTCTTCAAGTTCGAGGACGACCGGATGGTCTGCGAGCGCACCTACTTCGACATCGGCACAGCCCTCCGCCAGCTCGGCGTTGCGCGCGACCCCAACACCCTCGGCGGCAAGATCGAGCTGATGGCTGCTCATCCCGTCCACGTCGGCAGGGCGCTCGCGCGACAGCTCGTCTCGCGCCGGCGCGGCGGGTCGGATGCCCCGGCCGGGTGACGAGGTCCTCAGCCCGCCGACGGGCGAGCGCCTCGTCTTCCGGCAGACGGCGGAGAGCTCCGGCGGGGAGCTGTTTCAGGCGGAGATCTGGATGGAGCCGAGCAGCCACGTGATCGGCTGCCACATCCATCCGGAGCAGGAGGAGCGCTTCGTCGTGCTCGGCGGCACGCTCGCCACCCGCATCGCGGGCGAGGAGCGGGTGCTGAAGGCCGGCGGCGAGGTGATCGTGCCGCTCGCCGCCCGCCACGAGTACTGGAACGCGGGCGACGACGAGCTGCACATCCTCTACGAGCACCGGCCCGCGCGGCCCTCGGCGGAGCTCTTCTTCGAGACGTACTACGGCCTGAGCCGCGACGGCAAGCTGGACGAGAAGGGCTACGTGAAGAACCCGTTGCAGGGGGCGGTGCTCGCGTGGCGCGTCCGGGACTTCCTGCGCCCGTGCTCGCCGCCCTTCGCGCTCCAGCCGCTGCTCTTCTCGGTCGGGAGTGTGATCGGCCGCCTGCTCGGCTACCGCTCGAGCTACGAGCGGTATCGCGCCCGCCCGGCCGCCCCCCCGTCGAGCGCCTGACGTCGCAGCCTACGGCTGAGGCGGCGCTGGGGTGAGTCCGTGTCGGCGCATCACTTCACCGATCGCGGCGACGTCGGGCGGGCCGCCGGCCGCGGCGTCGACGAGGGCCGCCACCTCGCGGAAGTAGTCGGGGCCGAGGATGCCGGGCGTCACGACCGCGAGTGCCTTCGCGTCGAGGTCGTGCGTGTTGTCGAACTGGTGGACGGCGCCGCGGCGGATACAGAGCGCCTCGCCGGGGCCGATGTCGATCGGCACGCCCTCGATCGTCCAGGTGAGCACTCCTTCGAGCCCGTAGATCGTCTCCTCGTAGCCGTCGTGGCTGTGGGCGGCCGCCACCTTCGCGCCGGCCGGAACGTCGAACTCGAAGACCGCGACCGACCCTCCCGACGCCTCACCCTCGACCAGGAAACGGATCGCCAGCGGCCCGATCCTGATCTCTTCGCGCGTGCTCGTTGACATTGTGGCTCCTTCCTCTTGCGTAGATGGTAAAGTGGTTTGACGATACATGACCATGAGCAAACCGTCAAGTCACTTTACGAAACCTGTTGGGGCGGAGCAACCGTTCGGGCCGCCGCTGATCGGCGCGCTCTTGCGCACGCCTTGGGAGGCGGTGCAGCGGCGCATGCTCGAGCGGCTGCACGAGCGCGGCTTCGCCGATCTCGACGCGGCGCACCTGAACGTCTTCCAATACCCGGGACCGCAGGGTGCGAGGCCTTCCGAACTGGCCACCCGGCTGCGGATCAGCAAACAGGCCCTCAACTACCTCCTCGGCGAGCTCGAGCGCCTCGACTACCTCGAGCGCCGACCAGACCCCGACGACCTGCGCTCCAAACGCGTCGTCCTCACCCGACGCGGCACCTCCGCGGTACGCGTGATCCGCGAGGCAGTCAGCGAGGTGGAAGAAGCCTGGGCGCAACAGCTCGGCCCCAAGCGCTTCGCCCAACTCCGCAACCTCCTACTCGACCTCAACCAGCCGAATTAGGGCTCGAGCGCCGAGCGGTCGAAGGCCGGGTGCACGCCGGTTCGCGCGACGAGCGGCTGTGTCGAGAGGAGCACGTCCTGCAACTGGTTCGCCTGCTCGGCGCGGAGCGAGACCGTGCGCACGAGGGACTTCGCGCGCACACCGTCGAGACCGTTCAGCTCGAGCCACTTGCGGCCGCAGTGGTCGCCCGGGCCGAGCAGGCCGACCGTCTCGGGCGTCCCGTCGTGATCGCGCACGAGGTCGGCCTCGCCTTCGACGATGACGTGGACGAAGCGGACGGGGCGGCTGCGCTCCACGATCGACTCGCCGGGCTGGAAGACGTTGTGGCGCACGTCGTAGTCGTCGCGCTCGGAGGGGCCGACCTGGACGATGTCGCGGCCGACGAGCGGCCAGATCAGCCAGTCGAGGGCGATGCGGATCCGGCGGTCCCACGACGGGACGACGCGGCTGATCACGGCGCGCCAGACGATCCACGGGATCGTGCCCTTCAGACCGATGCCGCGGATCTCGCCTACGGCGGTGCGGCCGCCGATCGAGATGCCCTGCATGCGCACCGCGCGTCTGTACGGCTTGAGCGGCTCGCCGCGCACGGCGCGCACGAGGTTCCGCCCCACGTGCAGGCCGTGCTGCTCTGCGTAGAGCGCGACGGGCGGGCAGGTGCCGCCGTCCGGGTGCGGCACGGAGGCGCAGTCGCCGACGGCCCACACGTTCTCACGCCCCCGGACGCGCAGGAAGTCGTCGACGACGATCCGCCCGCGCCCGTCGCGCTCGACGTCGAGCGTGTCGAGCAGGGGGTTCGGCTTCGTGCCGACGGTGCTGATGATCGTCCGCGTCGGGACGTGCTCGCCGTTCGACAGGTAGACGTCCGTGGAGGTCGCACCCGTGACACGCGTGTTCAGCATCAGCTCACACCCGAGCTTCTCGATGTGCCGCGTCCCGAACTCGACGAGGCGCGGATACGACTTCGCCTCGCGCTCGAGGTTCCCGGAGCCGTAGAGCTCGGGCAGCAGCGTCGGGCCAGGGTGCACGACGACGATGCGAACCTCGTCGCGAGAGATGCGCGAGTACTCCTTCTTCGTCAAGAGGCGCGCGTAGTCGGCCAGCTCGCCGGCGACCTCGCTGCCGGAGTAGCCGCCGCCGGCGATGAAGAAGGTGAGGAGCCGGCGCCGCTCGTCGCGGTCGGTCTCCGCATCCGCCAGCTCGAACATCTCGATGATGTGGTTCCGCAGGCGCAGGCAGTCCTCGAAGCTCTTCAGCTTGAAGGCGTGCTCGCGCAGCCCCGGGTAGGCGTCGATGTTCTCGCTGCTCCCGAGCGCGAGCACGACGTGGTCGTATGTGAGCTCCTGGCGTGCGCCGTCGAGTGCGCGGCTCGTGACGACGCGGCGGCCCTCGAGGTCGATCGACTCGATCTCGCTCACGTGCACGTGCGCCGGCGCGAAGATCCGCCGGGCGGGGCTCGCGACCGCGCCGGGGCTGATGCGCCCGGTGATCATCTCCGCGATCAGGCCGTGCAGGCAGGAGTAGTTGTTGCGCGACACGACGCCGACGTCGACCTCGCCGCGCTTCATCGCAGAGCGCATCGTGCGGCACGCACCTGCGGTGGCGAAGCCGCCGCCGAGGATCAGGATGCGCGGGGCTGCGTCCACGAGTTCAGGGTAGAAGGGTTGACCCGCGGTTTCCAGGTCATCGGTGTTGTTGCCGTCGGCCGGGCACAGTGCTTTGATCGGCGGACGATGGGACGCTTGAACGACGGCTTCACCGAGCTCATGCACGTCGTCGACCGGCGGATCGGCTGGCACCGGCTGCCGGTCCCGCTCGGGATCCTCACCCTGCGGCAGATGCGCCAGCGGCTGCGCGAGCGCAACCTCCACGACACGGGCACGCCGCCGGGCCTGAGCGCGAGCACGAACGGCCGCCCGCACGACCTGACCGTCAGGACGATCGACGGCGCGTGGACCGACCTCGACAACCCCGTCATGGGCGCGGCCGGCTCGCGCTTCGGCCGGAACGTCCCGCTCGAGCACACCTGGCCCGATGAGCCACCGCGGCTCCTCACGCCGAATCCGCGCGCCGTCAGCCTTGAGCTGATGACCCGCGACGAGTTCCGGCCCGCGACGATCCTCAACGTGCTCGCGGCGGCGTGGATCCAGTTCGAGGTGCACGACTGGCTCGGGCACGGGGCGAACGAGCAGGAGAACCCGATCGAGATCGAGCTCGCCGACTCCGACGCGTGGCCGGAGCGGCCGATGCGCGTGGAGCGGACGCGCCGCGATCCGACCTCGGAGCCGGGCAAGCCGCAGACCTGGGTCAATCTCGACAGCCACTGGTGGGACGGCTCGCAGCTCTACGGCCGGACGCAGGCGATCGCGGACAAGATCCGCGCCAACGAGGACGGCAAGCTGCGGGTGACCGAGGACGGGCTGCTGCCGCTCGATCTCCAGGAAGGGCTCGACCTCCGCGACGTCTACGGCAACCACTGGATCGGGCTCGAGATGCTCAACACGCTCTTCACGCTCGAGCACAACGCGATCTGCGACCGCCTGAAGGCCGAGTACCCGACCTGGGGCGACGACCAGCTCTATCAGCGCGCGCGGCTCGTCAACTCCGCGCTCCAGGCGAAGATCCACACGCTCGACTGGACGCCCGCGATCCTGCCTCACCCGACGACGGTGCGCGCGATGCAGACGCAGTGGTGGGGCCTTCAGTCGGAATCGCTCGCGAAGAAGTTCGGACGGCTTACGAAGAGCGAGCTCCTGTCGGGCATCCCGGGCTCGGCCACGAACCATCACGGCGTCCCGTACGCGTTGACCGAGGAGTTCGTCGCGGTCTACCGGCTCCACCCGCTGCTACCGGACGAGTTCACCTTCCGCACGACGCGCGACGACGCGATCGTCGCCGAGCACGAATTCCCCGAGCTGAACGCGCTGCATGCGCGCACGCGGCTCGGCGAGGTCGGGCTCGCAGACGCGCTCTA
>JBGPLW010000187.1:0-5639 GCA_041486645.1 Gaiellaceae bacterium
CGCCGCGCACGACCTTGCCGGTCGAGCCGTTCATCGTCGTCGAGCCGGGCAGCGACACCGACGATGTCTTCACGGTCGGCAGCGTCGTATAGGTCGTCGTCTTGCCGTCGTACGGGTCGTGGCTGAGCTCCACGACGTTCTTGTCGATTCCGTTCGCAGTGCCCTTCAAGAAGCGGTCGAACCACTTGACCGCCTCGCCCCAGTACACCGCGGCGTCGGGTGCGCTCGCCGGCGAGGCTCCCGGCGAGTGCCCGAGGTCACCGACATAGAGCCGCTTCGGGCCCTTCAGCACCTTGTAGGCCGCGAGCGCCTGGTCGATGTCGAAGAGGAAGTCGCGGCGGCCCTGGATCATCAGCGTCGGCGTCTGGAGCGACGAGAGCTTCGCGAGCGATGAGCGAGACGCGGCGAGCGCGTTGACCGTCGCCATGTTCGTGCTCGTCACGAGCGACGGCTTCGCCGCGAGGAGCTCCGGATCCCAGCGGCTCTCGGGCACGAGCGCGGCGAGCAGCTGGACGAGACCCGACTTCGAGAGGCCCTGGGGCGCGAGCGCGGTCGCGAGGTTCGTCCAGGTGATCACCGGGACGATCGCCTTGAACGGCACGCCGCCGACGGCCGCGTTCCAGACGGCGCCGCCGCCGAGCGAGATGCCGAGCGCACCGATCGACGCATTGCCGGTGCGCGCCGAGAGCCACGCGAAGAGCTCTCGTGTGTCCTGGACGTCACGCGGGCCGTCGAGCCCGAAGAGGCCCTCGGATGCACCGTGGCCGCGCGCGTCGCACTCGAGTGTCTCGTAGCCCGCCGGTGCGAGGAACTGCGTCGCGAGCGGCTCCATGTCCTCGTGTTTCCCGCCGAGGCCGTGGAAGAGGATGACGCCGGGGTAGCCGCCGACGGGCAGAGCCGTGTCGGGCACGACGACCGAGCAGGCGAGCTTCGCGCCGTCCGAAGCCGCGATCGTGAGCTGCTGCGGCGTCGCCGCGAGCGCCGAGCCGCTCCAGACGAGCGCAGCGAAAACGACTGCAAAGAGGAAGCTCCGGCGGCCCACGACCGACGACAGGTTAGCCCTGTTCTACGATCACCGCTATGGATCCGAGGCCGGTCGGCGTTTTCGACTCTGGTGTCGGCGGCCTGACCGTCCTCCACGAGTGCCTGGTCACGCTGCCCCACGAGGACTTCGTCTATCTCGGCGACCACGCCCGGCTGCCGTACGGGCCGCGGCCGCTGCACGAGGTGAGAGGCTTCGCGCGCGAGATCGGCGTCTACCTCGAGGCGCGGGACGTCAAGTTGATCGTCGTCGCGTGCAACACGGCCACCTCCGCGGCGCTGCCGCAACTCCAGGACGAGCTGCGCGTGCCGGTGATCGGCGTGATCGCGCCCGAAGCGCACGCCGCGGTACTTGCGACGCGCAACCGCAAGATCGGCCTGCTCGCAACGCGGGGGACCGTGGACGGCGGCCGCTACACCGACCTCGTCCACGCGCTCGACGCCGGCGTCGAGGTCTGGCCCGTCGCGTGCCCGCAGCTCGTGCCGCTCATCGAGGGTGACGACCCGTACGGCGAGGAGACGGAAGCGGCGGTGCGCGACTACGCCGCGCCGCTGAAGGCCGCCGGCGTCGACACCGTCATCCTCGGCTGCACGCACTATCCGCTGATCCGGCCGATCTTCCAGCGGGTCTTCGGCCGCGACGTGACGCTCGTCTTCTCCGCGGAGGAGACTGCGCGCGAAGTCGAGGAGACGCTCGCGCGCAAGGGGATCGAGAACGAGGCCGGGCGCGACGGCGCATATCGCTTCCTCACGACGGGAGATCCGGACGCGTTTGCGGAGATGGGGCGCCGCTTCCTGCAACTGCCGATCGGCGAGGTCGAGCACGTGGCGGTCGCACAGCTCGGGGCCGCTGCATGACGCGCGAAGACGGGCGGCGTCCCGATGCCCTGCGGCCGCTGACGATCGAGCCCGACTACCTCGAGAACCCGCACGGCTCGGCACTGATCACGCAGGGGCGCACGAAGGTGCTGTGCACGGCGATGGTGCAGGAGGAAGTGCCGCGCTGGCTCCGCAACAAGGGGCGCGGCTGGATGACCGCGGAATACGCGCTGCTGCCGGCATCGACCGGTGACCGCGTCGAGCGAGAGGCGTCGCGCGGCAAGCAGCAGGGGCGCACGATCGAGATCCAGCGGCTGATCGGGCGGGCGCTGCGCGCAGTCGTCGACTTCGAGGCGCTCGGCGAGCGCACGCTCTGGCTCGACTGCGACGTGTTGCAGGCCGACGGCGGCACGCGCTGCGCGGCGATCTCCGGCGCGTACGTCGCTGCGAGGCGCGCACTCGATCGCTTCGGCCTTTCGCGCGCATTCGTCGACTCGGTCGCCGCGGTGTCGGTCGGCGTCGTCGACCGCGTGCCGCTGCTCGACCTGGACTACGCCGAGGACTCGAACGCGGACACCGACATGAACGTCGTGATGACGGGCGACGGCCGCCTCATCGAGGTTCAGGCGACGGCGGAGAAGGATCCGTTCACGCGCGCGACGCTCGACGATCTGCTTGCCCTCGCCGAAGCGGGAATTGCGCAGATCGGCGAGATACAAGAGGAGGCGGTCGCAGTTGCACTTCCTTAGCGCAGTTCCGACGCTCGAGTGGCCACACGTGCTCCTGCGGCTGGTGGTCGCGGCCTTGCTCGGCGGCGCGATCGGCATGGAGCGCGAGTTGCGCGAGCGTCAGGCCGGCCTGCGCACGCACCTCGTCGTGTGCGTCGGCTCGGCGCTCTTCACGCTCGTCTCCGCGTACGGCTTCCACGAGTTCCTCGTGAACGGCGGCTCGCTCGTGCGCACCGACCCGACACGGATCGCGGCGCAGATCGTGAGCGGCATCGGCTTCCTCGGCGCGGGCGCGATCATCCGCCAGGGCCTCTCCGTCAAGGGCCTGACGACGGCCGCGACGCTGTGGCTCGTCGCCGCGATCGGCATGGCGTCCGGCGCGGGCTACTACAGCGCCGCGCTCTTTGCCACCGCCGGCGCGCTGCTCACGCTCGGCCCGCTCCGCATCGTCGCGTACAAGATCGTGCGCCGGTACCGCCCGGAGGTCGACCGCCTCCTCGTCGAGATCCCGGCGGGAGGCAGCCCGGGCGCCGTGATCGAGGCGATCGAGCGGCGAGGCGGCCGCGTCGTCTCCCTCGAGATCGCGCAGGAGGGCGACCGCCGGAGCATCGCCATCGACGTCGAGTTGCGCGGCATCGAGGCGCCGCTCGTCGTCGCCGACGTCGGTGAGATCGACGGCGTGCTCGAGGTGCGGTGGACGGAGTCCTAGCCGCCACGCTGTGCTCGCGGAACGCGCACAAGGCGCGCGAGCTCGAGCGGCTCATGCCCGGCTGGTCGATCGCGCCGCTCGACGCGGTGGACTGGCCCGAGGAGACCGGCACGACGTACTACGAGAACGCGCTCTTCAAGGCGACGTTCGGCTTCGGACGCGTCGGCGGTTGGACGATCGGCGAGGACTCCGGCATCGAGGTGGCCGCACTCGACGGCCGGCCCGGCCTGCAGTCCGCGCGGTACGCCCCCGAGGGGCTGCCGGCGATCGAGAAGCTCCTCGGCGAACTCGAGGGCGTCGAAGACCGGCGTGCGCGCTACGTGTCCGAGCTCGTCGCGATCGCGTCCGACCGGTCCGTCCTGCGCGGCACCGGCGTCGTGGAAGGCCGCATCGCAGACGCGCCGCGCGGCACCGGCGGCTTCGGCTACGACCCGGTGTTCGTGCCTGACGGCGAGACGCAGACGGTCGGCGAGCTCGGCGACGACTGGAAGGCGCTCAACTCGCACCGCGCGCGGGCGGCACGCGCGTTACGCGAGGCCGTCGAGCGGAGCGGGCTCGCTGCTGCGTAGCGCGCGCCGCTCCGAGAACCACCAGTTGACCTCGGCGCCGAAGACGATCACGTTCGCCATCAGGTAGAGCCACAGCAGGAGGATCACCGGCCCGCCCAGCACTCGCAGGGTCGGGTTCACGTCGGCGAGGCGAACGAAGAGCGGCACGATCTGAAACGACGCTTCGAGCACGATCGCGGCCATGATCGCGCCCGGCAGCACGTCGCGCACCGTGACGTCCGCGTTCGTCAGGAGCCGATACGCCGCGAGTACGAAGACGAACACACCGAGCAGCGAGACGGCGATCGACAGGATGTACGCCGAGACGTTGTTCGCGACGAAGCCAGGCGCGTAGCGCTTGACGATCTCGACGCCGAGCGCGCCGATGACGAGGCTGATGAAGAGCGTCGTGATGGTCGCGACCATCACGACCGCGGCGACACCCTTCCCGTGGAGGAACGAGCGATTCGGCCGGCCGTACACGATGTTGAACGCGGACTCGAGCGCGCTGAAGAGCGAGAGCGACGACCAGAGAAGCGCGACGCCGCCGACGACGCCGAGCGTCGTCGCGTTGTCCTGCACGCGGTGCACGAGCGTGAGGATGCTCTTGAGCGACGTGGTCGGGAAGGCGCGGCTCAGCTCCTTCACGAGGAAGTCGGAGGCGTCGGCCCGGTGGACGAGCCCGAGCAGTGAGAGCGCGAGGAACGTGAGCGGCACGAACGAGAGGAGTGCGAAGTACGCCAGCATCGCCGCGAGGTGGGTGCCGCGGTCGGCGAAGAACTTCGCCACGAGTGCTCGTTTGCGGAGGCGCACGGGCGGAGTTTCGCAGGGTGTTAGCCTGGACGGCATGGATGCCGCTCAAGCCCTCGCCGATCTGACCGAGATCTCGTCCCAGATCCAGGCCGCCGTGTTCTTCGACGAGAGCGGCACGGTGCAGGGCTCGACGCTCGCGGACGCAGGCGCGGCCCACGCGCTTGCGCAGGCCGGCGCCGACCTGCTCGCCCGGGCCGGTGGCTTCCGCTCCGAGGGCGAGGTCTCGCAGCTCGAGGCCTCGACCGCGGCAGGGAGCGTCTTCGTCGTGCGCGACGGCGCCCGCCGGATCGCAGCGACCACGGGCCCCGCGCCGACGGTCGGGCTCGTCTTCTACGACCTGAAGAGCGCTCTGCACGGCGCCGACACCGAGCCGTCGAAGCCGAAGCGCCCGCGTAAGAAGAAGGCCGACGATGAAGCGTAAGTTGGTCGCGCTCCTCGGCTTTGCTTCCGGCATCTTCGCGGGCAGCCTCGTGTACCGCCGCTCCTTCGCGCGCAGACCCGAACGTGTCGACGTCTACTTCGTCGACGGCTCGATGGTGTCGTTCGTCGACGGGTCGACCGAAGCCGACGCCCTGCTGCCGGTCGCGCGCGATGGGCTCGCCGCCGTCCGCCCGTGAGTGCACCCGACCCGCTCGCGGCGGCGCTCGTCGAGCACGCGTATCTCGAAGGCGACTTTCTCCTTCGCTCCGGCAAGCGGTCGCGCTACTACCTCGACAAGTACCGCTTCGAGACCCGGCCCGAGCTGTTGCGGCCGATCGGCGAGCGAATCGCAGCGAACGTGCGCGAGCACGCGCCCGACGCGACGCGCCTCGCGGCGCCGGAGCTCGGCGCCGTCGCGCTCGCTGCTGCGGCGTCACTCGAGTCGGGGCTGCCGTTTCTGATCGTCCGCAAGGAGGCCAAGGAATACGGCACGGCGAACCGGCTCGAGGGGCCCTACGAGAAGGGCGAGTGCGTCTGCCTCGTCGAGGATGTCGTCACGTC
>JBGPLW010000188.1:0-5566 GCA_041486645.1 Gaiellaceae bacterium
CACCATCGCGCTCGCCGACGAGATCGTCGTGCTCGACGACGGGCGCATCGCCGCGCGCGGCACGCACGACGAGCTCGCGCGCACGAGCGAGATCTACCGCGAGATCTACGAGCACGGCCTGCTCGAGCGGCAGTTCGCCGATGCGGTCGAGGCGCGCGGCGAGATGGAGGATGTCGCATGAGAGTGCACCAGGCCGGCGGCCATCTGATGCAGGAGCGCGGCGCGGCCGTCGAGGACTGGTCGTGGCATAAGACGCGCCGCCGCCTCGGGCTGCTCTGGGGGCTGACGCAGCCGTACCGCCGGCGCACGGCGTTCTCCGTGCTCTCGCTGCTCGCGGCGACTGCGACCGCGCTCGCGCCGCCGTATCTCGCGAAGTACGCACTCGACGACGCGATCAAGGCACGCGGTGGCACGCAGCTCTACGTCGTCGTCGCGATCTTCGTCGCGGCCGGCCTCGCGAACTGGGCGATGTACTACGTCGAGACCTACATGACCGGGTGGGTCGGCGAGCGGATCCTCGCCGACCTGCGCGTGCGCCTCTTCGAGCACCTCCAGCGCCTGTCGCTCGGCTTCTACGAGCGCAATCGCGCGGGCGTGATCATCAGCCGGCTGACGAACGACGTCGAGGCGATCGACCAGCTCGTGACCGACGGCGTCACGAGCCTTGTCCAGAACTCGCTGACGCTGATCGGCACTGCGATCATCCTTTTCATCCTCGACTGGCGGCTCGCGCTCGCCACCTGCGCGGTCATCCCGCTGATGAGCCTGGCGACGGCCGTCTTCCGCAAGCGCTCCGCGCGCGCCTATGCAGCGGTGCGTGAGCGGCTTGGGCTCCTCACCGCCACGCTCGCGGAGGACATCGCAGGCATGCGCGTCGTGCAGTCGTTCACACGGGAGCAGCCCGCCTTCGACAACTTCCGCGCGGTCGCGCTTCGCTATCGCCAGTCGAACATGCAGACCGTCGTCCTGAACGGGATCTACTTTCCGGTCGTCGACCTGCTCTCGTCGGTGGCGCTCGCCGTCGTGCTCGCCTACGGCGGCCACCTCTACTTCGGCGGCACGATCAGCCTCGGCACGCTCTTCGCGTTCATGCTCTACGTCCAGAATTTCTTCGACCCGGTGCAGCAGCTGTCGCAGCTCTACAACACCTTCCTCTCGGCGACGGCGGCGCTCGACAAGATCATGGGCGTCCTCGACGAGGAGCCGGAGGTCATCGACCGGCCCGGCGCGACGGAGCTCGCGCAGATCGACGGCCACGTCGCCTTCGAGGGCGTTCGCTTCACGTACGGCCGCGGCGACGAGGTGCTCCACGGGATCGATCTCGACGTCCCCGCCGGCACGACCGTCGCGCTCGTCGGCCACACGGGCGCCGGCAAGTCGACCATCGCAAAGCTGCTCGCCCGCTTCTACGAGCCGACGCACGGCCGGCTCAGGATCGACGGCGTCGACCTGAACGACGTCACGCAGTCTTCGCTCCGCCGGCAGCTCGGCGTCGTCCCGCAGGAGGGTTTCCTCTTCGCCGGCACCGTCGCCGACAACATCGCGTTCGGGAAACCCGAGGCGACGGCCGACGAGATCGTCCGCGCCGCGCAGACGGTCGGCGCGCACGACTTCGTGCTGCGGCTCGAGGACGGCTACGAGACACAGCTCGGCGAGCGCGGCACGCGCCTGTCGCTCGGCCAGCGGCAGCTCGTCGCATTCGCCCGCGCGCTTCTCGCCGATCCGCGAATCCTCATCCTCGACGAGGCGACGTCGTCCGTCGACATCGGCACCGAGCGCCGGATCGAGGAGGCGCTCCGCGTGCTCCTCGCCGACCGCACCGCGTTCATCATCGCCCACCGGCTCTCGACGATCCGCGACGCGGATCTGATCGTCGTGCTCGAGCACGGGCGCGTCGTCGAGCAGGGCTCGCACGACGAGCTGCTCGCCGCACGCGGGCTCTATACATCGCTCTACGGCGACTGGGCGTCCGACGCCGCATAGGCCTGCACCATCGCGAGCCGCTGCATGATCGTCGGGTGGTTCTCGAGCAGGATGTAGTCCCAGGTCGGCGGGTCGGGCTGGCTCAGCGTCGCCGGCACGAAGCGCGCGAAGAGCGCTCTCGCCGCCTTCGTGTCGTGCGTCGCGCGCAACGCCGACCAGTCTGCCTCGGCTTCCATGTGCCGTGAGACGACGTTCTGGAGCGGCGAGGCGACGAGGTTCAGCACGACGAGCACGAAGAGCGAGAACGGCACCGCCTCAGGCACCCGCATCCCGCCCCGCCGGCGCGTGCCGGCGGCGATCAGGAAGGCACCGGGGAACGCGAAGAGCGCGTACCAGCCGACGCTCCGCCAGATGTGGTTGTGGGCGAGGTGGCCGAGCTCGTGCGCGATGACGACTTCGATCTCACGCTGCGTGAACGGCGGTTCGACGATCGTGTCCCAGAGGAAGACGCGCCGGCTCGGCCCGAGCCCGGTCGCGACGGCGTTCGGCTCGTTCATGCCGGTGAGCACCTTGACCGGGACGTGCTGCACGTGCTCGGTGCGTTCGAGGCGCGCGGTGGCGGCCCGCAGCTCCGGGCTCTGGAGCGGCTTACCGCCGAGCAGGTACGGCGTCACGAACGCCAACAGGAGTGCGAGCGCGACGAAGCACGGCGCCGCAGGCAGCCACCACCAGTCGCCGACCTTGCCCGCGAGTCCCATCACGATCGCAAGGGCGAGGCAAAGTGCGACGAACTTGCCACCGAGCGCGAGCCAGTTCCCGAGCGTCACCGCCGCGTAACTGACCGTCGTCAGGCCGGAGTGGCGCGCCCACCACACCTCGAGCACGGCGAACGGGAGCTGCACAGCCCAGACGAGCGCGAAGCCGAGCATCCCGAGCAGCATCCCGGTGCCCATGCGCCCGGCCGCCGACTCGCGAGCCCAGCGGACGCCGAATCTCGCGAACACGGCGAGCGCGCCGAGCTGCGCGATCGTCGTCAGCGCCCAGAGCCAACGTGCGCCGCGCGAGTACGACGCAGCATCGTGCAGCTCCTTCGCGGAGAAGTACGCCCGAGGATCGAGATGCTGCAGATGCAGCGCCGGCACGCTCGAGTGCCAGAGCAGCACCGCGCCGACCGCCCACGCCGCCGCGAGCGCGGCCGCGAGGGCCGCGCTCACCGCGAGACGCGTGCTCACGCCGCTTCGTCGTACGACTGCTGCGGCTCGTCCGCACCCTCGAGCGGGCTCGCGTGCGGGTACTGCTCGGTCAGGAGATAGAGGTATGCATTGAGCTGGGCTGCGTAGCGGAGTGCGTAGGCGGACAGGTTGCGGAGGCCCCACGGTGCCGAGCCGGTGCCGAGGGCGACGAACCAGGTCAGGATCGCGGCCACCGCGAGCGCCGAGCCGAGCACGGAGTTGATCGCAAGCGCCGGGATCGCGAGGAAGATCCGGAAGCCCGTCACCCAGCGGTTCTGCCGCTGCGGCTCCGGCAGCACGACGTCGAGCGGGTAGCGGCCCTGCTCGCCGGTGAAGCCCGGGAACGGGCTCGCCGCGAGGTAGACGAACGCGTAGACGTGCAGGGTGTACCGAATGTACGCAGCGAGGAAGCGCTGGAACGCGAGCGGCGGCGTTCCGGCGAAGAGCGTCGCGAACCAGTTGAGGATCCCGACGATCACGGCCGCGACCGTCCAGAGCGCGAGCCAGAGGAAATGCGGGATAGCGAGCGGCAGCCGGAAGAAGACGAGCACGCGCGAATGCCGCAGGTCGTGCGCGTCACCGACGAGGTAGACCTGATGCTGAGGCGGCCGCGCGACCGTGGCGAGCATCGCCGTCGGGTCGGCGTTCGGGTAGCGCTCGGTGACGAGCAGGACGTACGCGAGCATCTGTGCGCTGTAGCCGACGCTGTACGCCCCGGCGTCGCGGAGGCCCTTCGGCATCGTGCCACGTGCGAGGGAGGCGAACCAGCCGAAGAAGGCGCAGACGCCCGCGAGGGCGCCGCCCCCACCGATGCCCCAGCGGCCATAGCGGCCGCGATACGGAACCCGAACCGTGCCCCCGCCGCCGAGCGCAGCGGAGACGAACAGCGCGGGGATGGCGAGGAAGATCCGGAAGAACGTCTTCAGACGATCCTGCTCGGCCGGCGGCGGCAGCTTGACGTCCACCGGGTAGTCGCCCTCCTCGCCCACGAATCCCGGATAGGGGTTCGCGACGAGCCAGACGTACGCATTCAGATGCGTGACGTAGCGGATGTACTTGCAGAGAAAGCGGTGGAGCGACTCGGGCGGCGTCCCGGCCGCAAGAGTCGCGACCCAATTGGCGATCGCCGCGAAGAAGACCGCGATGCCCCAGAGGAACACCCAGACGAAATGGGGGATCGCGAGTAGCAGCCGGAAGAAGACCGTGAGCCGGCTCCGCTGCAGGTCGTCCTCGACGACGAGTTGGACAGGATGCTCGTTCATACCTGGAATCTATGACGTATCGGGTGGACGTACACTCCGACAGATGGCGATTGACAAGGAAACGGCTGACCGGATCGACCAGCCCGTTGCCGAGGAGGCCGAGCAGGAAGCGCGGCTGACCCCCGCCGAAGCCATCGAGCGGATGAAGATCAACGTGCCGGTCCGGGGCAACCGCAAGCTCCGGACGCTGATCGAGCGCGTGAACGAGGACAAGCAGCTCAAGGCGTGGTGGCACGTCTCGAACGTGAACGCGGTCGCGCGAATGGAGATCAACGACCACTCGTGGGTTCATATCCAGATCGTCACGAACATCGCGCTGAAGCTCCTCCGCCAGCTCACGAAGCACCACATCGAGCCGGCCGTCGTGACCGACTACGGCATGACACAGGACGACGCCGAAGTGGTCGTCACGCTCGCTGCGCTCACACACTGCCTCGGCATGTCGATCCACCGGCACGGACACGAGGACTTCTCGCTCTTCCTCGCCGCACCAAAGCTGCACGAGCTCCTCGACGGCCTCTACGACGAGCCGAACCGCACCGTGATCGTCTCCGAGGTGCTCCAGGCGATCATCAGCCACCGCGCCGACGGGCAGCCGCTCACCATCGAGGCCGGGCTGATCCGCGTCGCCGACGCACTCGACATGGCAAAGGGCCGCTCGCGGGTTCCGTTCGAGCGCGGCCGCGTCTCGATTCACTCGCTCTCCGCCGCGGCGATCGAGGACGTCACGATCACCGACGGCGAGGAGAAGCCGATCGCGATCGAGATCCGGATGAACAACTCGTCCGGGATCTTCCAGATCGACGGGCTCCTGAAGGCGAAGCTGCGCGGCTCCGGGCTCGAGCCGTACGTCGAGGTGGTCGCCCACATCGACACCGAGACCGAGCAGCGGCTCGTCCGCACGTACAAGCTCGAGGTCTGACACCCCGGAGTCCTCCGAACGAGGGACTGGCTGCAAAGTCCCGGTAAAAAGCCTCGAGGCGCCACCGGGTTTCTCACGCTCGCAGCATCTTCACCGCTGTGACCACGAACCCGAGCAAACGGAGGCTCGACATGAAGCTCCTCGTCACTCTCGCCGCGGCGGCCGCGCTCTGCGTGCCGGCAGCGGCGCTCGCCGACACGCCGCCGCCGACGGCAACCGACATCTCG
>JBGPLW010000189.1:0-5539 GCA_041486645.1 Gaiellaceae bacterium
GAACGAGCCGTACGAGCCGAGCCCGGCGGCGCCGACGACGCGGTGGCACGGCACGAAGAGCCCGAGCCGGTTGCGCGCGCAGAACGAGCCGGCGGCGCGGGCAGCGCGGGGCGCACCCGCGAGCGCGGCGAGTTCCCCGTAGGTCACGACCTCGCCGCGCGGCACCGCCCGTAACGCGGTGGCGCACTGCTCGAGGAACGGCGTCTCGTACTCGAGGTCGACGTCGACGTCGTCGAAGGAGTCCGGCGCTCCATTGAAGTACGCGCGGAGCCGTGCAACCAGGTTGCGCTGCAACCTGGTTGCAGGTGTTGACGGCTCAGTCTTCCTGGGGAACGGGAGGTCGTGCCAGACCACGCGCGACCCCTCGAGCCAGAGCTCCCCCACGCCCCAGTCCTCGACCTCGTACGCCACATGCGTCACCGCCATCGCTCCAATCTTAGGAGGGCCTGGCAGGAGAACACTGTGTCGCAGGGCCGCGCTGGACGCCGCGTTGCCGCGTCCTCAGTCGCGCCGATAGCACCGCTATCGGCGCGCCCTGCGTCCTTGCACCGCGACCCCCAGCGCACCCCTTCGACGAGCGACCTCCTGCCAGACCCTCCTAGAATCGACCGCATGAGCTCCCACGGAATCTTTCGCGTGCCCGATCCGGTCAACGAGCCCGTCCGCAGCTATGCGCCCGGATCGCCCGAGCGCGAGGAGCTGCGCGTCCGGCTCACCGAGCTCGAGTCGCAGCAGCTCGAGCTCCCGCTCGTGATCGGCGGCGAGGAGATCCGCACCGGCAACACGTTCGAGGCCGTCGAGCCGCACAACCGCTCGCACGTGCTCGCCTCGGTGCACAAGGGTGGCGCGAAGGAGGTCGAGCGCGCGATCGCCGCGGCCGGCGAGGCCTCGCACGACTGGTCGCGCACGCCGTGGGAGGAGCGCGCGGCCGTGCTGCTGCGCGCGTCGGAGCTGCTCGCCGGGCCATGGCGGCAGACGCTGAACGCCGCGACGATGCTCGGGCAGTCGAAGACGGCGCACCAGGCCGAGATCGACTCGGCGTGCGAGCTGATCGACTTCTGGCGCTTCAACGTCAAGTACATGACGCGCATCTACGAGGAGCAGCCGATCTCGTCGCCCGGCGTCTGGAATCGCCTGGAGTACCGGCCGCTCGAGGGCTTCGTGTTCGCGGTGACGCCGTTCAACTTCACGGCGATCGCGGGCAACCTTCCGACGTCGGCGGCGCTGATGGGCAACACGGTCGTCTGGAAGCCTGCATCGACGGCCGCGTACGCCGCGCACTTCCTGATGAAGCTGTACGAGGAAGCGGGGCTCCCGCCCGGCGTGATCAATCTCGTCTACGGCTCGGGGGCGGAGATCGGCGACCCCGTGCTCGCGAGCCCCAACCTCGCGGGCATCCACTTCACCGGCTCGACCGCGGTCTTCAACGGCATGTGGCGGAGCGTCGCGCAGAACCTCGAGCAGTACCGCAACTACCCGCGCATCGTCGGCGAGACCGGCGGCAAGGACTTCATCGTGGCGCACCCGTCCGCCGACGTCGACGCCGTCGCCACGGCGATCCTGCGTGGCTCGTTCGAATACCAGGGGCAGAAGTGCTCCGCGGCCTCGCGCGTCTTCGCGCCGTCGAACCTCTGGCCAGAGATCCGCGACCGGCTCGTCGAGGAGGTCAAGACGCTCAAGGTCGGCAACGTCTCCGACTTCGGCAACTTCATGGGCGCCGTCATCGACGCGAGCTCCTTCCAGACGCAGAAGGAGGCGATCGACGAGGCCTCGGCGGCGAACGGCAAGGCGAAGGTGCTCGTGGGCGGCGGCTACGACGACTCGGACGGCTGGTTCGTCGAGCCGACGGTGATCGAGACGAGCGACCCGAACTTCCGGACGATGAAGGAGGAGCTCTTCGGCCCGGTCGTGACCGCGTTCGTCTACGACGAGAAGCACTACGCCGACACGCTCGACCTGATCGACAGCGGCGCGCCGTACGGCCTGACGGGCGCGGTCTTCTCACGCGACCGCAGCGGCGTCGACCTCGCACAGGAGCGGCTCCGCTACGCGGCGGGCAACTTCTACGTGAACGACAAGCCGACGGGCGCGGTCGTCGGCCAGCAGCCGTTCGGCGGCGCGCGCTCGTCGGGCACGAACGACAAGGCGGGCTCGATGTGGAACCTGATCCGCTGGGTCTCGCCGCGCACGATCAAGGAGCTCTTCGTGTCGCCGACCGACTACCGGTACCCGTACCTCGGCCCGGAGGAGGACGCCTAGCCCTGGTCGGGCTCGGCGACTTCGTCCAGCGTAGCGGCGAAGCGCTCGACGTCCTCGACGAAGTCGGCCACGAGGTCGACGTACCAGGCGTGCTCCTCGAGGTCGTCCGCGATGAAGTGCAGCTCCATGCGGCGGACGCTACGCCCGATTCGTTAGCGCTGTGTGATGCCGCTGTAAGAAGTAGGGCCCGAAGTCGCGGCTAGCGATCCGTGCGCGTGCGCTCGGCGTAGAACACTTCGAAGCGCCCGCGCGTGGTTTCGAGCCACCCGTGCAACGCGTCTCCGAACGCGGCGACCTCGCCCCGGAGCTGGAAGACGGCGAAATCGAGCCACCGCTCCTCGTCGCAGGTGTGTGTGCCGGCGTCCTCGGCGGCCACTGACGCGCCGCAGCGCTCGCACGGCATGTGACCGGGCAGCGGAAGCGAGAGCATCGCTTCCATAAGGTCGGAAGGGGGCCGGTGGTTGCACCAGCCCCCTTCGGGGGGTTAGGCGTGCGCCGGTGCGCCCGCGGGCACGGCGCCGACCTGCTGTAGCAGCCCGAGCGCGTCGAAGATGCCGTAGCCCTCGACGAACTTGCCGTCCTTGATCCGCGAGAGCTGAACGCCGGTCACCGTCACGTCACGGCCGGTGGGCGCGATACCCATGAGCTCGCCGGTGTGCGTACCGCGGGCGGTCCAGGTCATCGTGACCCAGTCGCCTTCGGCGACCAGGCGATCGGCCGTCATCTTCGTGTCCTTGAAGGCCGAGTGATACCGCTCGACGAGCTCGCGAAAGCCGGCCGGACCTACGATCTCGCCGTCGGTGGGCGTCCACCCGCGGTAGCTCGGCGCGAACAGCTCGTCGATCACGTCGAGCTTGCCCGCGGTCCAGACCTCCTCGGCCACGCGGCGCGAGAGCTCCTTCGCGTACTCGCCGGCCGTGCGCCGCGAAAGCACCTCATAGCCCGTGAACGCGGGCTTGGGGAGTTTCGCCTTCCGGAGAGCCTCCTGAATCTCCGGGTCATCCGCCATACGGTGGCGGCCGTCTTCCGTCTCCCAGAGGTTGTAGATCGTGATCCCGTCGCCGGTGCGCACGACCGTCGACGAAATCGCCCCGTAAAGCGGCGCTTTTCGCGCCGCGACGGGGTCGACCGTTTCTTTCATCCGGGCTACCAGCTCGTCCGGATTCCCCTGGATCGACATTACTGAGAGCACCGACATCGGTGCCTCCTTTCGGTCGACTCCGAGAGCGAACCTACGCCCCTTGCCCGGCGCTGTAAAGGCTCAGCCGCGCCCCGTCTTGTGGAGCTGCGCGTAGATCGACCGCGCCGTCTTCGCGGGGACGCCCGGCACGCCCTCGAGCTCCTCGGGCGTCGCCTCGAGCATCTCGTCGACCGAGCCGAAGTGGTTCAGGAGTGCGCGCCGCCGCGCGGGGCCGATGCCCTCGAGGTCGTCGAAGATCGAGGCGAAGCCGCGCGTCTCGCGGCGCTGCCGGTGGAAGCCGAGCGCGAAGCGGTGCGCCTCGTCGCGGATGCGCTGGAGGAGCTGGAGCCCGGGGTTGTGGCGGGACAGCACGATCGGCTCGCTCTGGCCGGGCACGAACACCTCCTCGATCCGCTTCGCGAGCGCGATCACGGCGACGCGCGGCAGGTCGTACGCCTGCATCGCCGCAAGCGCAGCCGACAGCTGCCCCTTGCCGCCGTCGATGACGACGAGGTTCGGGGCCGACGCGAACGACGCGTCGTGCGTCTCACCCGTCCCGTCCGACAGGCGCGCGAAGCGGCGCGCGATCACCTCGGCCATCGCGGCGAAGTCGTCCGGGTCCGCGCTCGCCTCCTTGATCCCGAACTTGCGGTAGTCGGACTTCTTCGGCATCGCGTCCTGGAAGACGACCATCGAGCCGACCGGATCCTGGCCCATCGCGTGCGAGATGTCGTAGCACTCGATGCGGAGCGGCAGCGCCTCGAGGTTCAGCGCCTCGCGCAGCTCCTCGAGCGCCTCGACGCGCCGCGCGCGTTTCTGCTCGGTCACCGCCTGATCCGTCGTGAGCGCCTGCTGCGCGTTCTCGTCGGCGAGCAGCTGCAGCCGTCGCTTCTCGCCGCGCTCTGCGGAACGCACCTCGACCTTCGCGCCCCGCTTCTCCGTCAAGAGCTCCGCAAGCGCGGAGAGGTCGCCCGCCTCCCGCGGCACGACGATCTGCGGCGGCACGCTCGGCGCCGACCCGTAGTACTCGAGGCAGAACGCCTCCAGCACCGTTGTCAGGTCCTGCCCCGCGACGTTCTCGAGATGGAACGAATGCCGGTCGACCATCTTGCCGCCGCGCAGCGGGAAGATCTGCACGACCGCGCGGTCGCTCTCCGCCGCGAAGCCCACGATGTCGGCGGTGCCGACCGACTGCCGCTCGACGGCCTGCCGCTCGACGAGGTGCTGCACCGCGAAGAGGCGGTTGCGGTAGCGCGCGGCGTCCTCGAACCGTTCCTCCTGCGCGGCGGCGTTCATCTTCTCCTCGAGCTCGCGCTGGATCGGGCGCACGTCGCCGGAGAGGAACTCGATCACGGAGTCGATGATCGCGCGGTAGTCCTCCTTCGAGACGTAGCCGACGCATGGTGCCAGGCACCGCTCGATGTGGTAGTCGAGGCATGGGATGCCGGAGTGGCGTCCCGGCTTCGGCCCTTCGCACGGCCGGTACGGGAAGACGCGGTTGAGCACGTCGAGTGTCTCGCGGACTTTCTTCGCGTTCGCATACGGGCCGAAGTACCAGACGCCGCGCCGGTGGCGCTCACGCGTGAACATCACTCGCGGGTACTCGTCCTCGACCGTGACCGCGATGTACGGGAACGACTTGTCGTCGCGCAGGCGCACGTTGAACGGCGGCCGGTGGCGCTTGACGAGGTTCTGCTCGAGGTGGAGCGCCTCGACCTCCGACCCCGTGACGATCACTTCGATGTTCGCGACCCGGCTCGGCAGGAGCGCGATCTGCGCGCGGCCGTCCTGGCCCTTCTGGAAGTACGAGCGGACGCGCGGACGCAGCGACTTCGCCTTGCCCACGTAGAGGACGTCGCCCTTCGCGTCCCGGAAGAGATAGACCCCGGGCTTCGCGGGCAGCGTCGTCAGCTGTCCCTTCACACGTTCTTCCATCGCCCTGGCTACCGTAGCCAAGCCGATGAGGGCCACGATCCTGCGCTTGTTCGTCGTTGCTGCGACCGCTGCGATCCTTACGCCGGCGGCCCGCGCGGGCGGCCCCTCACTCGTGCTCGGCGCGACCGAGGACGCCGTCCGCGCGCCGACGATCGCGGGAGCGAA
>JBGPLW010000190.1:0-5482 GCA_041486645.1 Gaiellaceae bacterium
GCTGCATGCCGCCCGACAGCTGGTCGGGGAACGAATTGCCGACGTCTTCGAGGCCCACGAGCTTCAACACTTCTTCGGCCCGGGCGAGCCGCTCGGATTTCGGCACGCCCTGGATCTCGAGCCCGAAGGCGACGTTGTCGACGACCCGCCGGTGCGCCAGCAGGCCGAAGTGCTGGAACACCATCGACGAGGTGTGCCGGCGGAGCTCGCGCAGCTCCTGCTGGCTCGCGGAGGTGACGTCGTGGCCGTCGATCTCGATTCGGCCGGCAGAGGGCTCGATCAGGCGGATGAGCGTGCGCACGAGCGTCGACTTGCCCGAGCCGGAGAGCCCCATGACGACGAAGACCTCGCGCGTCCACACCTCGAACGAGACGTCACAGACGGCGGCGACGCAGCCGTGCTTCTCGCGGAGCTCGGCGCGCGGGAGGCGCGCGTCGGGCGTGCCGATGACGCGGCCGGCGTTCCGGCCGAAGATCTTCCAGATCCCCTCGGCGCGAATGAGCGGCTCGCCGGTCCGGTCGATGGCGTGCCCGAGGGAGGCGGACGTCTCTGCCACCGCGGTCACCGCCGTACCGTACTCCGATGCTCGGCACTCTCCAAGTTCAAAATAGGCCTACCGTGCGTCCCTCGTCGTCGATGTCGACGTTGATCGCCGCGGGCGCCTTGCCGAGGCCGGGCATCGTCTGCATGTCGCCGCAGAGTGCCACGATCCAGCCGGCGCCGGTGTAGGCGCGCAGGTCGCGGATCGTCACCGTGAAGCCGGTCGGCGCGTTCATGAGGCTCGCGTCGTGCGAGAGCGAAAGGTGTGTCTTCGCCATGCAGATCGGCATCGACTCGAGCGGCGTTCCCTGCCACTGCGCGATCTTGTCCTTCGCCGTCTTCAAGAGGTAGATGCCGTCGGCGCCGTAGACGCGCTTTGCGATCGACTCGATCTTCGACGCGATCGGCGCGTCAAGCGGATAGAGAAAGTGGAAGTTCGACGGCGCCTCGGCCGCCGCCACGACGGCCTCTGCGAGAGCTGCACCGCCGGCGCCGCCCTGCGAGTAGCCCTCGTTCAGCTCCGCTGCGAACGCGCCGTGCTCGAGCGCGAGCTCACGCAGCCGCTCCACCTCCTCGTCGGTGTCACCGGGGAACCGGTTGACGGCGACGACCGGGTTGATGCCGAACTCGTGGATGATCCCGAGGTGCCGGGCGAGGTTCGGGATGCCGGCCTCCATCGCCTCGATGCCCCCGTCGGGGTCGCCGCCGTGGTGCTTCAGCGCCTTCACGGTCGCGACGAGCACGGTCGCGCTCGGCGTGAGCCCGCCGGCGCGGCAGACGATGTCGAAGAACTTCTCCATGCCCATGTCCGAGCCGAAGCCGCTCTCCGTGACGACGTAGTCGCCGAGCTTCAACGCGACGCGGTCGGCGACGAGCGAGTTGTTGCCGTGCGCGATGTTCGCGAACGGGCCGCAATGAATGAGCGCAGGCTGGCCCTCGAGCGTCTGCACGAGGTTCGGCTTGATCGTGTCCTTCAGCAGGACGGTCATCGCGCCGGCGGCGCGCAGGTCGTCCGCCGTGACCGGCTCGCCCTCGAACGTCCGGGCAACGGTGATCGCCCCGAGGCGCTGCCGAAGATCCTGAAGGTCGGAGGCGACCGCGACGATCGCCATCACCTCGGAAGCGGCGGTGATGTCGAAGCCCGTCTGACGGGTGTAGCCGTTCGCGCGGCCGCCTAGGCCGATCACCATGTCGCGCAGCGCGCGGTCGTTGATGTCGATGCAGCGGCGCCACGAGATCGAGAGTGCATCGATGTTGAGCTTGTTGCCGTGGAGGATGCTCGCGTCGAGCATCGCGGCGAGCAGGTTGTTCGCCGCGCCGATCGCGTGGATGTCGCCCGTGAAGTGGAGGTTCATGTCCTCCATCGGCACGACCTGCGTGTAGCCGGCGCCGGCTGCGCCGCCCTTGATCCCGAAGACGGGGCCGAGCGAGGCCTCGCGCAGGCAGAGGACGGGGGAGCGGCCGATGTGCCCGAGCCCCTGCGTGAGCGCGACGGCGGTCGTCGTCTTGCCCTCGCCCGCCTTCGTCGGCGTGATCGCGGTGACGTTGATCAGCTTCGCGTCGTCGCGGCCGGCGAGGCGGTCGAGCACGCCGAGGTCGATCTTCGCCTTGTAGCGGCCGTACGGCTCGATCTCGTCGGGAAGCAGCCCCGCCGCCGCCGCGATCTCGGTGATGGGCCGGAGCTGCGCCTCCTGGGCGATCTCCAGCGAAGAGGGCATGTGGGTTGCCAAGTCAGCGCTCCTGGTCGTCGTGATCTACGAGAAGAATATGACTAGAATATCTCTTCGTGCAGTCGCTCGGAGACAAGGCCTATCACGCGATCCGCGGGCTCATCGTGTCACTCGAGCTCGCGCCGGGCGCGCTCATCGACGAGCGGGAGCTGATCGAGCGGCTCGGGATCGGGCGGACGCCGGTCCGCGAGGCGCTCCGCCGGCTCGCGCAGGAGCAGCTCGTCGAGGTCTACCCGCGGCGCGGGATGTTCGTGACGCCCGTCGATGCGCGCGCGCTCGCGCGGCTCTCCGAGGTGCGGGCCGTCCTCGAGCCCGAGGCGGCGCGGCTCGCGGCGGAGCGCGCGACCGATGCCGACCGCGAGGAGCTCGCGCTCCTGCTCTCCGAGCTCGATGGGGCCGGCAGCGAGCTGATCGACCTCGACGAGCGGATCCACCGGGCGGTCTACCGCGCGGCGCACAACGACCTGCTCGAGGCGACGCTCGAGCAGTACTACACGCTCGCGCTCCGAATCTGGTCGATCGGCCTCGATCGTGCGCACGAGCTCGAAGAGGCCGTGGGGGAGCACCGAGCGCTTCTCGAGGCGATCCATGACGGTGACGGCGAACGTGCGGCGGCGACGATGCGCGCCCACGTCGAAAACTTCGAGCAGGCGATGCATCGCGTGCTCCTGAGCGTGTGAGGAAGCATGGCTGAGTTTCCCGGTAGCGCGAAGGCCGTCGTGATCGGCGGCGGCATCGTCGGCAACAGCGTGCTCGGCTGGCTCGCCGAGCTCGGCTGGACGGACCTCGTCCAGCTCGACAAGGGGCCGTTCCCGAACCCGGGCGGGTCGACCGGTCATGCGTCGAACTTCATCTTCCCGGTCGACCACTCGAAGGAGATGACGCAGCTCACGCTCGACTCGATGAAGCAGTACCGCGAGGCCGGGACGCTGCACGAGTGCGGCGGCATCGAGGTGGCGCGCGTGGAAGAGCGGCTCGAGGAGCTGCGCCGCCGGATGGCGTCCGCGAAGTCGTGGGGCGTCGAGGGCTGCCGGCTCGTCACGCCCGCCGAGATCAAGGAGCTCGTGCCGTACGTCGACGAGTCGATCCTGCTCGGCGGCTTCTACTCGCCGTCGGTTGCTGTCGTCGACTCGTTGCGCTTCGGGACGCTCATGCGCGAGAAGGCGCAGGCGAAGGGAGCGCAGGTCTTCGCGAACACCGAGGTGCTCGGGATCGACGTCGAGGACGGGCACGTGAAGCGCGTGAGGACATCGCGCGGCGATGTCGAGACGGAGGTCGTCGTGATCGCGTGCGGCGTCTGGTCACCGCGCATCGCGCGCATGGCCGGCGCATCGATTCCGCTGACGCCGGCCGTGCACCAGATGATCGACGTCGGCCCGGTGCCGCGCTTCCTGTCGTCGAAGACGGCGGTCGACTTCCCGATCGTCCGCGACATGGACACGAACATGTACGAGCGCCAGGATGGGCAGGGCCTCGAGGTCGGCTCGTACGCGCACCGGCCGATCCTCCACGAGCCCGACGAGATCCCGTCGATCGAGGAGTCGTCGCTCACACCGACGGAGCTGCCGTTCACGCAGGAGGACTTCGAGCTCCAGCTGGAGCACGCGTTGCAGCTCGTGCCGGAGGTGCTTGGCGACGAGTCGGTCGGGATCAAGTACGCGATCAACGGCCTCCTCTCGCTGACGCCGGACGGGTTGCCGCTCCTCGGTGAGACGCCGGAGGTGAAGGGCCTCTGGTCCGCGGCGGCGGTCTGGGTGAAGGAAGGCCCCGGTGTCGGCCGCGCGATTGCCGAGTGGCTCGTGAAGGGCCAGCCGGAGATCGACCTCCAGTCCTCCGACGTCGCGCGCTTCTACGACGAGCAGCGCACGCCGGAGCACATCAAGGGCCGCGCCTCGGAGGGCTTCAACAAGACGTACGGGATCGTGCATCCGGGCGAGCAGTGGGAGTCGAACCGGCGCGTGCGCACGTCGCCGTTCTACGAACGGGAGCAGAAGCTCGGCGCCGTCTTCTACGAGGCGGCCGCGTGGGAGCGGCCGCACTGGTACGAATCGAATGCCCCGCTTGTCGACGAGTACGGCGTGCAGGCACGCGAGCACGAGTGGGACGCGCGCTGGTGGTCGCCGATCATCAACGCCGAGCATCTCGCGATGCGCGACGGTGCCGCGATTTTCGACCTGACCGCGTTCTGCATCTTCGACGTCGTCGGGGCGGACGCACTCGAGTCGGTGCAGAAGGTCGCCGCGCGGCAGATGAACGTTCCGAGCGGCCGTGTGATCTACACGCCGGTGCTGACGCCGAGCGGCGGCTTCAAGTCCGACCTGACGATCATGAAGATGGACGACGACCGCTTCCGGGTCGTCACCGGCGGGGCGCACGGTATGGCCGACAAGAAGTGGTTCGCCGACAACCTCGCGGGCGCTGCGCGGATCGAGGACCTCACGTCGACCTGGTGCACCGTCGGTCTCTGGGGCCCGCGCGCGCGCGACATCCTCGCCTCGATCACGACCGGCGACGTTTCGAACGAGGCGTTCCCGTTCAGCACGTGGCAGAACGTGTCGGTGGACGGTCTCGACGTGCTCGCCTCGCGGATCTCGTACGTCGGCGATCTCGGCTGGGAGCTCTACGTGCCGATGGAGCACGGCGCCAAGCTCTGGGATGCCGTGTGGGATGCCGGGCAGCCGCACGGTGTCGTCCCCGCCGGCATCGGCGTCTACGGCACGACCGGCCGGCTCGAAAAGGCGTACCGCGCGTTCGGGTTCGAGCTCGACGCCGACTACACCGTTGTCGAGGCCGACATGGCGTGGTGGAAGGTGAAGAGCGAGGACTTCGTCGGCAAGGAGGCGCATCTCGCGCACCGCGACGCCGATCCGGTCGCGAAGCTCTGCACGCTGACGATCGACGACCACACGTCGAAGAGCGGTGTCAAGCGCTACCCGCTCGGCCGCGAGCCGGTTACGCTGCGCGACGGAACGCCGCTCACCGATGCGCACGGGCGCCGCTCGTACGTGACGTCCACGGGCGCGGGGCCGTCGCTCGGCAAGCACATCGTCATGTCGTACCTGCCGCCCGAGCAGGCGAACGCGGGCGAGCAGCTCGCCGTCGAGTACATGACGGAGCTCTATCCGGCGACCGTCGAGATCGTCGGCTCGGCGCCGCTCTTCGATCCGGAGAACGAGAGAATCCGCTCGTGAGAGTTCTCGTCTGCGTCAAGC
>JBGPLW010000191.1:0-5445 GCA_041486645.1 Gaiellaceae bacterium
AGCCGCACCGGGTCGACCTCGTGCTCGCGCTTCCAGTCGATCCACGTGCGGATCAGGTCCTCACCGAACACGCCGCCCTTCGTCAGGAAAGCGTGATCCGCCTCGAGCGCGTCGAGCGCCTCGGAGAGCGAGCCCGGCACCTGCGCGACGCCGCGAGCGTCCTCGAAGAGGTCGAAGTCGCTCGGCTCGCCCGGGTCGAGGCCGCGCTCGATCCCGTCGAGGCCGGCCATCAGCATCGCCGAGAACGCGAGGTACGGGTTCGCGGTCGGGTCGGGACAGCGGAACTCGATGCGCTTCGCCTTCGGCGATTCGCTGTACATCGGGATGCGGATGCAGGCGCTGCGGTTGCGCGACGAGTACGCGAGGTTCACCGGCGCCTCGTAGCCCGGCACGAGCCGGCGGTATGAGTTCGTCGTAGGCGCACAGAAGGCGAGGAGCGCCGGTGCGTGCTCGAGCAGGCCCGCGACGTACGCGCGTGCGAGCTGCGACAGTCCGGCCGGGCCCGACTTGTCGGCGAAGAGCGGCGTTCCTTCCTTCCACAGCGACTGGTGGCAGTGCATGCCCGAGCCGTTGTCGCCGAAGATCGGCTTCGGCATGAACGTCGCCGACTTGCCGGCGGCGAGCGCCGTGTTCTTGATCACGTACTTGTAGAGCAGCACCTGATCGGCCATCCGCGTCAGGCTCTCGAAGCGCAAGTCGATCTCGCACTGTCCCGCGGACGCGACCTCGTGATGGTGGAACTCGCACTGCACGCCGAGCCGCTCGAGCGTCAGCACCATGCGCGTGCGCAGGTCGTGCAGCGTGTCGTGCGGCGCCGGCGGGAAGTAGCCCTGCTTCTCGCGGATCGTGTAGCCGAGTCCGGGCTCGCCGGAGTTCCAGTGGCCCTCGGCCGAGTCGACCTTGTACCGCGCCTCGTTCGGCGTGCTCGTGTACGAGACCTCGTCGAAGACGAAGAACTCGCACTCCGGGCCGATGTAACACGTGTCGGCGATGCCGGTCGAGCGCAGGTAGTCCTCGGCGCGCTTCGCGACGCGGCGCGGATCCTTCGCGTACGGCTCGTACGTCACCGGCTCGGCGATCTCGCAGAGGAGCGAGAGCGTCGGCACCTCGGCGAACGGATCGAGGATCGCCGTCGAGGCGTCCGGCATGAGGATCATGTCGCTCTCCTCGATCCCCTGCCAGCCGCGGATCGAGGAGCCGTCGAAGCCGAGGCCCTCGTCGAACGCCGACTCGTCGAACGAGCCCACCGGCAGCGTCACGTGCTGCCACGTGCCGAGCAGGTCGCAGAACTTCAGGTCGACCATCGCGGCGCGGGTCTCGCGCGACCACTCGAGCGCCGCGCGCGGCTCGACCGCGCCTTCGAGGTAATGCCGCAACTCCTTCTCGATCTCGGCCATCTCCGTCTCCTTCGTGTGCTGGACCACAAAAAAAGACCCCACGACTCGAAGTCGTGAGGCCCCATTGCCTCGGCGCCCGCCTGCGACGGCGGACGTCCTGTGCACGACCTTAGCGGACCGTGCGGATGCTTTGTCAATATCCGGCATGAGCAATTACACGGTTAAGAACCTCAAGCAGCTCGACAATGCGGCGACGCAGTTCGGTCTCGGCGAAGGGCTCGAGGCGCGCTTCGCGCGCAAGGCGCTCGGGCTCTCGAGCTTCGGGCTCAGCTACCAGAAGCTCTCGCCCGGCTTCCGCATCCCGTTCGGCCACACGCACGCGACGCAGGAGGAGGTCTACGTCGTCCTGAGCGGCGGCGGCCGCATCAAGCTCGGCGACGAGATCGTCGAGCTCGTGCAGTGGGACGCAGTCCGCGTCCCCGCCGAGGTGCCCCGCGCGCTCGAGGCGGGAGAGGACGGCATGGAGGTGCTCGCGATCGGGGCGCCCGTGCCCGACGAGACCGAGATGCTTCAGGGGTGGTGGGGCGACTAGCTCGAGCGGTGCGGCGCGACGAGCGCCGACGCGAGGCCGAGCCCGACGAGAACCGTGCCGCCGAACCAGCGCTCGACGCGGGCGATCACCGGCGTGTCGCGCAGCCGGTCGGCGACCGTGCCCGCGACGACGGCGTAGAGGCTGTCGCTCATCAGGCCGAGGAACGCGAACGTGAAGCCGAGCAGCATGATCTGCAGCCACACGTGGCCGGCGCCGACGTCCACGAATTGCGGGATGAACGCGAAGATGAAGACGATCGTCTTCGGATTCAGCAGGTTGACGACGAGCCCTTGCGTGTAGAGGTCGCGGCGCGTACGCGGCGCCCGGGCCTCGACGCCGTCGTCGGTCTGCCGCGTGAGAAGGCGTCGAACGCCGAGGAAGATGAGATAGGCCGCGCCGACGTACCTGACCGTGTCGAACGCGAGCCTCGACGCGAGCACGAGCGAGGACAGCCCGATGGACGCGAGGGTGACGTGCACGACGGTGCCGGTCGTGATTCCGAGCACCGACGAGAGCCCGGCGCTCCGGCCCTGGTCGATGCTGCGGCTGACGACGTAGAGCACGGCGGGGCCCGGGATCACGAGCAGCGCGAGCGCCGTGAGGATGAAGAGGCCGTACGTGGTCAGCGAGGGCATTCAGCGCGGAGCGTACAACGCGACTACGTCACGACCGGTCTCGGCGATGCGCATGCGGAGCTCCTCGGGCTCGAGCACCTCGAGCTGCGAGCCGAAACGGAGAAGCTCGCGGTAGGCGTCGCCGAGATGCGCGAACGCGAGCACCGTGCGTCCTTCCTCGTCTACTCGCGGCTCGCCGGGCAGCCAGCGCTTCACCTCGTCGTCGACGCGCACGGTCACCTCGACCCGGGCGCGCCCCTGCTCGAAGTCGCGCGACCACCGGTCCCAGAACGAGCGCAGCTCGAAGTCGGGCGCCCGCTCGAAGAGGTCGTCGAGCGGCCGCACGGACGCGACGCGGGACACGCGATAGACGCGCATGCCGGCCGAGCGGCGCGCGACGAGGTACCACGCCCCGCCTTTAAGCACGAGCCCGAGCGGGTCGACGGTGCGCTGCACGAGCCGGCCGCCTTCGCGGTAGCGCAGCCGCACCCGGCACCCGCGCCACACCGCGGCCGCGAGCGCGGGAAGGTGCGGCACGGTGTCCTCGGCGCGGAACCAGCCGCGTGTGTCGAGGTGGAAAAGGCGCGACGCGCGGCTCGCGCGCTCCTGGAGCTCCTGCGGAAGCGCGGCGAGGAGCTTGAGCCGCGCAGCCGCGAGCTCGCCGCCGAGGCCGAGTTCCGCCGCGGGGCCGGGAATGCCCGCCGCGAAGAGGGCCTCCGCCTCGTCGCCTGTCAGCCCGGTCAGGCGGGTGCGGTAGCCGCCCGCGAGCCGGTAGCCGCCCGCAGGCCCGCGCACGGCCTCGACGGGGACGCCGGCGGCAGCGAGGGACTCGACGTCGCGGTGCACCGTGCGCACCGACACCTCAAGCCGCTCCGCGAGCTCGGACGCGGTCAGCTGGCCCCGCGTCTGGAGCATGAGCAGGAGCGACACGAGCCGGGTTGCCCGCATTCCTCAAAGATGACAGAAGATGGCCTCTTTGTCTGCCAGGATCCACGGCATGAACATCTGGACGGACGACTGGGACGCAGACGAGGACTGGTCGGGCGGTGGCTCGAAGTCGCGGCGGCTCGTTCCGCGCGGCCCCTTCCTCGGGGCGACGGTCTACGAGCTCGACCCGGAGCGGTGGGTCATCTACCACGCTCACCACGGCTCGGAGGAGCTGCTCGTCGTCCTCCGGGGCCGGCCGACGCTGCGGACGCCCGCCGGCGAGCGGCAACTCGAGGAGGGCGAGGTCGTGAGCTTCCCGCCCGGCCCCGAAGGCGCGCACGGCGTGCGGAACGACACGGCGAAGCCGGTGCGGTACCTCGTCGCCGGGACGCGGGTTTCGCCCGAGGTCGTCGAGTACCCCGACCTGAAGCAGGTCACGGCCCAGTCGAGGCTGCCGTCGACGAGCGGCGGCGACCTGTTCCTGATCCACGACGTCGAGGAGGACGCATGAGCGAGGACGAGGAGAGGGGCGGCACGGTCATCGAGCTGCTCCTGCGCGAGCCGGAGATCGTCGCCTGGCTCGAGCCGGAGGTCGAGGACGAGCCCGACGACGACCCGCCGATGGCCGCATGACGCCGGAGAACGCCTTCGAGCCCGGCGAGTGGGACGACTACGGGCCCAGCCCCGACGGCTGGTGCACGCAGGCGCGGCGGCTCGTCCGCACGCCGGGCCGGTCGCTGACGATGAGCGTCTACGTCCTCGAACCGGGTGAGAAGCACCTGCCGTACCACTTCCACCACGGCGCGGAGGAGCTGCTGCTCGTGCTCGAAGGGACACCCACGCTCCGCACGCCCGAGGGCGAGCGCGAGCTGCGCCCCGGTGACGTCGCGCACTTCGCGCGCGGCGCCGAAGGCGCGCACCAAATGCGAAACGAGGGGGAGGCTCCCACGCGGTTCGTCGTCGCGGCTGCGCCGACGACGCCGGAGATCGTCGAGTACCCCGACACGGGCAAGATCGCGGCGATGGCGAAGACGCCGTCGCAGGGCGGTCCCTCGCTCTGGAGCATGCACTTCCTCGAAAACGCCGTCGGCTACTGGGACGGAGAGGCCGGGGCCTGATGCTCCCTGGACGGAGCTCGAGGCTAGAGATCACCTTGATGGGGGTCGTTCGCCGTCCGCAACAGGTCGTACGGTTCGGCACATGCAGCGCCGCAGCGCCGCAGCTGCGTTCTCGGCCGCAACCGTCGTCTGGCTAACCCTCGCCGGACCGGCCGTGGCGGCGCCGCCGCGCCCGCCCGACCCGCCGCGGAACGTCCAGGTCACGACCGTGAGCGATACGGTCATCACACTCTCCTGGGGCGTCCCGAGAGCCCGAACGACGGCCGTCCGCTACGCGGTGTTCCTCGACGGTGGCGACGCAGGGGCCACGACGGCGCTCAGCCACGTCTTCGGCGGGCTCGACTGCGGAACCATCCACACCGTCGGCGTCGCGACGGTCGTACAAGACGGCTCGCGCTCCGTCATCCGCGCGCGGATACGGCGGACCGACCGCTGCCCGCCCGGTCCAACCGTGACGCTGACCGCGACCCCACCGGCTCTGACAAACAGTGCCGGTGCCACGTTCCGCTTCACGAGCTCCACAGGCACGCGTTTCGCATGTAGCCTCGACGGCGCCGCCTTCGCGGCCTGCGCGAGCCCGGCAGCGTACAGCGGGCTCGCCGACGGCGCCCACACATTCCGCGTGCGCGCGAGCCGAGGCGCGAACACCGGCGCCGCCGCCGCCTACAGCTGGACGATCGACACCGTCGCGCCGACGGTGACCCTGACGAGCACGCCGCCCGCGCTCACGAACAACCCGAGCGCGAGCTTCGCGTTCACGAGCAGCGACGCGACCACGAGCTTCGAGTGCAGCCTCGACGGCGCCGCCTTCGCCGCCTGCACCAGCCCCGCCTCCTCCACGGGCCTCGCCGACGGCG
>JBGPLW010000192.1:0-5441 GCA_041486645.1 Gaiellaceae bacterium
TGATCTCCTCGCCGCTCGCGCCGCGCGCGGCGAGGAGATTGCGTACGAGCGCGAGCCCCCTCACCTCGAGCAGCAGGCGGAAAGAGGAAGACCGTCTCGGCAAAGTTCAGCTCACGCGCAAGGCGCTGCATGTCCCCGACGCTGAAGGCCTGCCCCTCGACGAAGACACCGAGCTGGTTCCCCTCCAGCGGCGTCGCCGTGAAGACGTCGACGACGCAGTAGGAGTGAAGCTCGTCTGACGTCCCGGGCCCCGGCAGAAGCGACTTATACGATGATCCCAATGAGCTCAACTGTCTCGCCCCTCGACACCGCCGACGTCTTCCGTGCGCTCGCAAGCCCGAGACGGCTCCAGATCCTCGACTGGTTGCGCGACCCGACGACCCACTTCCCGCCGCAGAAGGACGGCGATCTCGTGAAGGACGGTGTCTGCGTGATCTTCATCGCCGACAAGCTCGGCGTCGCGCAGCCGACCGCGACCACGCATCTTCAGGCCCTCGCGCGGGTCGGGCTCGTCACGTCGAAGCGGGTCGGGCAATGGACGTTCTACAAGCGCAACGAAGCGGCCATTCGCGCCTTTCGAAGCCGGCTCCGCAACGAACTCTGAAGCGTCGGCGATCATGCGTCTCCCGTCGGCACGACTGCCGCCGGCTCGACCATGACGACGACGGTCCGCTGCGGGGCACGGGGCCGGTGCAGCACACCCCGCGAGATTGTGATTCCCTGGTGGCGCTCGAGCACGACGGTCTCGCCACCCTCGAGGTCGATGTGCAGCGCCCCCTCGAGGACGAGGAAGAACTCGTCTTCGCCTGCGTGCCTGTGCCAGTGGAAGTCACCCTCGAGCACGCCGAGCCGCACAACAGTGTCGTTCACGGTCGTCAAGGTCTGGTTGAACCACGGCTCGGCCGCGGCAGCCTCTGCCGCCACGTCGAAATGGCGCATCTGGCCGAACTTGTCGTCGACGTGAATCTCGTAGTCGCCGCTCATGCGGCCTTCCTCGCAACGACCGTGACCTCGACCTTCATCGCGGCGACAAGGTCGGCGCGCACGGTTGTGCGCACCGGCTTGATCCCCGGGAACTGCCGCTCGTAGACGGCGTTGAATCGCTCGAACTCCCCGAGATCGGCGATGTGCACGAGGCACGACGCGATGTCGGCGAGCGATGCCCCTGCCGCCTCGAGAAGAACCTGGATGTTCCGAAAGGTCTGCTCGGTTTGTCCCTCGATGTCGCCGCTCACGAGCCGGTCGGTGTCCGGGTCGAAGCCGCCCTGACCCGAGAGATAGATCCAGTCGCCGACGACGAGGCCGGGCGAGTACGGCCCGGCCGCGGCCGGCCCCTTGTCGGCGGTGATGACGTGCTTCATCTCACGTGCCTCCGTTCGAAGAGAATAGACGCTTTCCTATCTCTCTATCAACCGGAGTGACGCGAGAGATATTCCGGTTCTCGATAGATCCTTTCGCACCGGCGCGCGCGCGGGTAAGAAACGCCCGTGGCTGCCTACGTGGTCCGGCGGGTGCTCTACAGCATCCCGGTGCTGATCGTCTCGACGTTCTTGAGCTTCACGTTCATCTCGCTCGCCGGCGACCCGCGCGCGAACCTGCGCGCGAATCCGAACTTCTCGGTGCAGACCTACAACATGCTCGAGCACAAGTACCACCTCGACCGCGCGATCCCCGTTCGCTACTGGTACTGGGTCGAGGACGCGTTCACGCACAAGCTCGGCTCGTCGCTCCGCACATCGCAGCCGATCTGGCCCGACATCACCCGCACGTTCAGCCACACGGGGCAGGTGATTCTCTTCTCCGAGACAATCGCCCTCCTGCTCGGGGTCGCGATCGGCATCTACTCGGCGATTCGGCAGTACTCCGTCTTCGATTACTTCTTCACGTCATTCAGCTTCCTCAGCTTCGCCATGCCCACGTTCTGGCTCGCCCTGCTGCTTCAGATCACCTTCGTCGACCTGTACCTCAAGTGGCACGTCCGGCTGTTCTACACCTCGGGGCTGAACAACCCGGGCCACGGAGCCTGGTCGATCGACCGCTTACAGCACATCGCGCTGCCGGTGATCACGCTCTCGCTGATCAGCTTCGCCGTCTATACGCGCTACATGCGGGCGTCGATGCTCGACGTGATCAACAGCGACTACGTACGCACCGCGCGCGCGAAAGGGGTGCCGGAACTCCGGGTGATCTCGCGGCACGTCGTCCGCAACGCGTTGATCCCGCTGCTGACCGTCGCGACGATCACGGTCGCCGGGCAGCTCGGCGGGGCGATCGTCACGGAGACCGTCTTCTCGCTCGACGGCATGGGCTACTACTTCGTGCAGAGGCTCGGCCAGCTCGACCTCTACCCGGTCATGGGCTACCTCGTCGTCACGTCGGTGGTCATCATCGTGGCGAACCTGCTCGCCGACGTGCTCTACGGCTATCTCGATCCGCGCATCCGCCTGAGCTAACCGATCGCCCGATCCGGCGTCACAGTCGATGCCGTGGCGATCCGGATTCGCTTTCCGGCCGAAGACCCACCGGTCGTCGAGCTGACGAGCTACCCGCTGACCGAGCTCGCGCTGAGCTTGCATGTCGTCTCGGACCCGCGCATGCAGCCCCGGCTCGCGCCGTTCGTTCGCCGCACGCGCAGCCGTCTGCCGAAGCAGGTCTCGCAGGATCTGAGCGAGCTCGCGTTCCTCCTAGGCCCACCCGCGCCCGCGCCGTTCGCCTTCCCGGAGGGGGAGCCCGTCGACGTCCCCCAGGCGCTCGCCGCGATCTCGCCGCGCGACGAGGACTTCCAGTGGTCGCTCTCGATGCACCTCGACGGCACCGTTCCCGAGCGCCTGCGCCGAAACGGGGACAACCGCGCCGTGCTCGACGAGCTCGAGCGCGATCCCGACGCGGTCGCGGGCCGGCTGCTCCAACTCTTCCGCGACTACTGGACCCACGCCTTCTCGCAGGAGTGGGCCGACGTCGAGGCTCGGCTCGCGCTCGCCCGCGCCGAGGCGGAGCTCCAGCTCGAGAGCGGCGGGATCGGCTCGCTCCTCTCGAGCAGCACCCGGCGGGCGCGGCTCTCCGAAGGCGGCATCGCGGTCACGCCTACGATCCCGGCGGAGATCGACGTCGCGGTGCACGAGAACGGGCGCATGCCGGTCGTGATCAGCCTCTTCAGCGCGCCGTGGGTGATCACCCGGATCATGCCCGCCGCCGGGCTCGTACTGCCGGCGCCCGGTGCCGACGGGCGCGTCACGGCGCCGAGCATCGAGCTCGTGCAGGGGCTCGACGCGATCGCCGACCCCACCCGCCTCACCTTGCTTCGCCTCGTCGCCGCCCGGCCGCGTTCGACCCGCGAGCTCGCGCAGCTGCTCGAGCTGAGCGAAGCCGCAGTCTCGAAGCACCTGCGCCGGCTCGCCGACGCTCAGCTCGTGTGCGGCGAGCGGCAAGGGTACTACGTGCTCTACCGCCTCATCCCCGAGCGCGCGGTCGCCGCTTCGGAGGCGTTGCTCGCCTTCCTGCGCGTTCCGTCCGATTCGCCCGCGGGTTGATCGGACAAACTCACGCGACGAATCTTCGTCGCAGGTGTCACACATGGGCACCCTCGAGACCACGCGCGCCGACGTCAACTGGCACGGCGTCGAGCTGCGGCACCTGATCGCGCTCCGCGCAGTCGCGGCCGAGAGGTCGTTCAGCGCCGCTGCGCGCAGCCTCGGCTATACGCAGTCGGCCGTCAGCGGCCAGATCCTCGCGCTCGAGCGCCTGATCGGCGCGCGGCTCTTCGTCCGCGTGCGCGGCACGCGGCCGCTCGAGCTCACGGACGAAGGGCGCATCCTCCTCACGCACGCGACCGCGATGCTCGGGCAGCTCGAGGCGGCGCAGCAGGAGATGGGCGCGAAGCGGGAGACACCGCTGCCGCGCGTGCGCGTCGGCTGGTTCTGGGGAGTTGGCGGCGGTCTCGTGCCCGCGATGTGCCGCCGGCTCGGTCCCGCCTTCTCGCAGATCGACCTGTGCGAGGAACGAAGCGTCGACGACCTGCTCGACGGCCTCTCGCGACGGAGGCTCGATCTCGCGTTCGTCACGCTCCCGACGCGTGACGGTCCGTTCGAGTCCGTTCCGCTGTGCCGCGACTCCTACACGGTCGTCGCGCGCCGCTGCGACCACGTCGCATCCGGAGCGACCGTGACGCTGAACGAGCTCGGTTCGCTGCCCGTGCTGACACTCGACGGTTGCCGCGCGCAAGCCGCGCTCGAGCTCGTCCTCGAGGCGAAGGGACGGCCGCTGAACGTCGAGAAGCGGCTCGACAGCATCGCCGCCGTGCTGTCGTTCGTGGCCGACGGGTTCGGCGTCGGCCTGCTCCCGTCGCTGCACGGCGAGTTGCCGGCGAATCTGAAGGCGCTCCAGCTCGACCCGCGCATTCCGCCCCGCATGCTCGCACTCGCCTGGCACAGGGACACGACGCTCGACGGCCTTGCACAGGATGTCGTCGACGCTGCTGTCGCGGTCGCCGCGCGCCCGGTGCTGCAAGCCGCGAGCTAGGCGGAAAACAAAGAACCCTCGGCGTGGGACCCGCGCGTGCGAATCCCACGCCGGTTGACGAAGCCCAAACGGAGGGAACCGATGGGTTGCGGCGTCTGAGGGCCGATCAGAAGAAAGGGCAGTTCCTCTCTCCTCGACCATCGTGCCCTGCGCACGCATCGCTCAGCTAGCAGCGTTCGCGCTAACTCGCACCGCCATCGGCGATACGCCTATCGGTTGCGCACAACCGTTCCTAGCCTCCGTGCATCGGTTCAACGAACCGCGCCTCTCGGCGCGGAGAAAAAAGCGGAGGGAAACCAGATGCCGAAACGCATCTCTCTGATCGCCGGTGCGGCGCTCGCGGTGCTCGTCGTCGCGTCGTCGGCAACCGCGGTCGGTCATCGTGCGAGCACGAGTGCGGGCGCGACCGCGTCGGCTGCGCCGTTCGCGCAGTCCTGGGCGCAGGTGCCACGCACGTCGGCGGCCCGGCAGGCCAAGGACATCCTGGTCTTCGGGCAGGAGCAGGACATCGTCGGCTTCAACGCGGCGCTCACGTGCTGCAGCCAGTTCTGGGCGGCCGTCCAAGCCGTGCCTGTGATCCGCGGCACGTACAACGTCGACAACAAGCTCCGCCACATCATCGATCTCGTCTCGGCCGCGAAGGCGACGAAGACGACGCTGTCGTACACGATCCGCCCCGACGCGTTCTGGAACTGGGGCGGCCGCAAGCTACCCGTCACGTACAAGGACTTCGTCTACACGTGGCAGGCGTTCGCGGATCCGAAGAACGACGTCGCGACGCGCGACGGCTACGACCAGATCACCGGCTACACTCACAAGGGCGATCGGCAGATCACCTTCAAGTGGAAGAAGCCGTATGCCGCCTGGCAGGACATCTTCGGCGTGATCTACCCGTCGCAGGCACTCGCAGGTCTCGACTTCAA
>JBGPLW010000193.1:0-5424 GCA_041486645.1 Gaiellaceae bacterium
CGGCGGTCTCTTCACCTTCCTGCCGGTGCTCCTCTCGCCCGTGCGCTCGATCCGGGAGATGCCCGAGCCCTTCACGCCGCCGGCGCCCGCCGAGGCGGACGTCGGCGGCGGGCTCCTCGAGCCGACCACAGCGCCACTCGGGGCCGAAGCGACCTAGCCTCACGGCTACCGTTCCTCCCGATGCCGGAATTACCGGAGATGGAGGCGTGGCGCCGACAGTTGTCTGACCCGGTTGCCGCGTTCCCGATCGCGAAGGCCGGCCCCGCGCACATCGCCACGCTGAAGACGTTCGACCCGCCGCTCGCCGCGCTCGAAGGACGGCAGCTACGCGGCGCCGAGCGCCGCGGCAAGCGCCTCCTCTTCCCGACCTCGGACGGCGAGCTCGTCCTGCTGATCCACCTGATGACCGCGGGCCGGCTGAAGTCTCTCGCCGCCGGCGAGGCCGGGCCGAAGACGCCCGCCTTCAAGCTCGAGTTCGTCGGCGGCACGAAGCTCGTGCTGACCGAGAACGCGAAGAAGAAGCGCGCCGGCGTCTGGCTCCTCACGCCGGAGGCCGCGGCCGCCGAGCTCGACCACCTCGGCCCCGAGGCGCTCGGCCTCGACGCGGAGACGCTCGGCGAGATCGTCCGCCGCGAGTCGCGCCGCCTGCACGCGCTGCTCCGCGACCAGCGCGCGATCGCCGGCATCGGGCGCGCGTGGGCGAACGAGATCCTCCACACCGCGAAGCTCTCGCCCTACGCCCTCTCCACCGATCTGACCGACGAAGAGGTCGCGCGCCTCGCGGCGGCCGTGAACGACGAGCTCGCCCGCGGCCTCGAGCTGCGCGAGCGCGGCGCCGACGACGCGAAGACGTACCGCGTGCACCGGCGTCTCGGCGAGCCCTGCCACGTCTGCGGTATGCCGCTCGCGCAGGTCGACTTCGAGGAGCACACGATCTTCTACTGCCCGGACTGCCAGACCGGCGGCCGCGTCCTGAAGGACCGGCGGCTTTCGCGGCTCCTGCGCTAGCGATAGGCTCGACCCATGGCCGAGACAGTTGCCGACCTGATGGTCAAGGACGTGCTCACCGTCGAGCCGTCCGACACGATCGGCGAGGCCGCCGAGAAGATGAACGCGGCGAATGTCGGCGCCGTCGTCGTCGTCGAGGACATGGTGCGGATCGTCGGGATCGTCACGGAGCGCGACCTCACGCGCGCGGTCGCCGCCCGGGCCCGGGCCGCGGAGGCTCGTTGCCGGCAGTGGATGACTCCGGATCCCGTCACGATCGAGCCGGAGACGCTGATCAAGGACGCCGCCGAGATCATGTTCACGAGGAACTTCCGCCACCTGCCCGTCGTGAAGGACGGGCGGCCGCTCGGAATCGTGAGCCTGCGGCTCCTTTCGCGCTGGGCCTTCGAGTCCGTCCAGCGGCCAGAATAACCTGCCGTCCGTGATCCGGTTACACCCCGAGCGCGGCGGCTGGCTGGAGGTCGTCTGCGGGCCGATGTTCAGCGGCAAGAGCGAAGAGCTCATCCGCCGGCTTCGCCGCGCAGAGATCGCGGGCCAGCGCGCGCTGATCGTGAAGCCGCGCATCGACGACCGCTACGACATCGGCCACGTCGTCAGCCATGCGGGCGCGAAGATGCGCGCCGTCGCGGTCGCGCGGCCCGAAGACATCCCAGGGCTCGCCGACGGCTACGACGTGATCGGGATCGACGAGGTGCAGTTCTTTCCGTCCGAGATCGTGATCACGATCGACGCGCTGGTCGAGCGCGGCACCCGCGTCGTCGCATCCGGTCTCGACCAGGACTTCCGCGGCCTGCCCTTCGGCTCGATGCCGGAGCTGCTCTGCCGCGCGGAGCTGGTTGACAAGCTGCAGGCGGTCTGCCACCGCTGCGGCGGCACGGCGACGATGACGCAGCGGCTCGTGAACGGCCATCCGGCTGCGGCCGACGGCGCGACGATCGTGGTCGGCGCACTCGACTCGTACGAAGCGCGCTGCCGCAGCTGTCACGAGCTCGCCGAGCCGGCGTCCGCGACCGGCTAGGCCGGGACGAGCCGGATCGTCAGCGTCTCGCCGTCGAGCGAGACCGTGCCGCCGAGCGCGGCCACGAGCCGAACGGCGACGGCTGCGCCGAGATCACGCAGGTCTTCGCCGAGCACGACCTGCGCCGATGCGGGCGTGACCGGGGCGACGTCGATCTCGCTGCCGCGGACGACGACGCCCGCTCCCTCGAGACCGCCGTGGCGGAGCACGGACTGGACGAGCGCCGAGATGCCGCGGCCGACCGCGTCCGCATCCGTCGACACGACCGCCCCTGCACCCGAAACGGTGACACGATCCTCCCCGAGCCGCTCGCGCGCGCTGTGCGCGAGCTCGAGCGTGTCCACCTCACGCAGCATCGGGTTGTACCGGCCGCCCTCGATCCGCGCCGCGAGCGAGAGCTCGTCGAGGAGCTCGGCCATCTGCACCGAGGCCTGCGCGATGATCTCCATGTACCGGTCGGTGGGTGGTTCGAGCTGCATCGTTCGCTCGAGGGTTTTCACGAAGCCGTGGACGGTCGCGAGCGGCGTGCGCACATCGTGGCACGCGAGCGAGACGAGCCTGGCAAAGGAAGAATCGGCAGCCACGGACTTTGAGGCACAGTATCGGCGTGGCGGAAACGACGCGGCAGGTGTCGGTCGACCTCCAGGCCTCGGCGCCGGAGGTGCCGATCGGCCTGTCGCGCGCCGGCGTGACGGGTGTGCAGAAGGCGGTTCGCATCGGCCGCGGCGCGCAGGAGAAGCTGATCGCGGCGACGATCGACTGCACCGTCGATCTCGATCCGTCGCAGAAGGGCGTGCACATGTCGCGCTTCCCGGAGCTTTTCGAAGAGGCGATCGAAGGAGTCGTCGCCGACGAAGCCTTCCTGATCGAGGATCTCGCGGAGCACGTCGCCACGCGGATCGTCGAGCGGCAGCACGCGGTGCTCGCCGAAGTACAGATCCGCGCGCGCTATCCCTACGAGCGCACGACGCCGGTGACCGGGCTCTCGACGCAGGAGATGGTCACCTTGATCGGCATCGCCGCAGCGTCACGCACGAGCGTCCGGCGCATCGTCGGCGTCGAGGCGATCGGCATCAACGCCTGCCCGTGCGCGCAAGGGCTCGTCCGCGCTAGGTCGTCGGAGCGCCTGCTCGAGGCGGGCTTCGACGAGAACGACGTCGAGCGCATCCTGCAGCTCGTTCCGATCGCCACCCACAATCAGCGCGGCCAGGGCACGCTTCTCGTCGGCACGTCGCACCGCGTCAACGCGGAGCGGCTGGTCGAGCTCGTCGAGGCGTCGATGAGCTCACCGATCTACGAGCTGCTGAAGCGGCCGGACGAGCTCTTCGTCGTCGAGCATGCTCATCTCCAGCCGCGCTTCGTCGAAGACTCGGTGCGCGTCGCGTTGAAGAGCCTCCTCGACGAGCTGCCCGACCTGGATGACGCCGACTTCGTCCTCTCCCGGCAGTTGAACTTCGAGACGATCCACGCGCACGAAGTCGTGGCCGAGCGCTATGGCACGATCGGCGAGCTTCGAGCCGAGCTTGCTGGCGGCGTGCACGGGCCGCTGCGGCATACCGAGCTCAGAGACTGGCTGCGCGGCTAGACCGCACGAACCGCGGCTCTTCGCCGTGGAGAAGCCGGCGGATGTTCGCGCGGTGCAGCGTGAGCACCGCCGCGCCCGCGACACCCGCGAACGCGATGACCGGCCACGGGTAGCCGACGAGCCAGGCCCAGAGGGGCAGCGAGGTCGCGGAGGCGATCGAAGCCACAGACGCATAGCGCGTCAGCCCGAAGACGAGCAGCCAGACGCCCGCGCCGATGCCGCCGACGATCGGCGCGACGCCGAGGAACGCGCCGCCCGTCGTCGCGACGACCTTCCCACCGCGGCTGAACTTCAGGAAGAGCGGCCGGAAGTGCCCAAGCATCGCGGCGCCGCCGGTGAGCACGCCCGCGTCATGGCCCGCGAGCTTCGTCGCGACGAGCGCCGGTGCGAAGCCCTTCAGCGTGTCGAGGAAGACCGCCGCAATCCCGAGCCTGCGGCCGTGCACACGCCACACGTTCGTCGCGCCGATGTTGCCGCTCCCCTGCGTGCGGATGTCCTGGCCGCGGAAGATGCGCACGAGCCAGTAGCCCCACGGCATCGACCCGCAGACGTACCCGATCGCGACGAGGATCGCGGTCAGCATCGACTGACCCTACGAGGGAATGCCGTACTGGTCGACCCAGCCGTTCACGACGTCCCAATCGAGGTTGTCGAAGAACGCCTCGATGTACGAGGCGCGGTCGGTCTGGTAGTCGAGGAAATACGCGTGCTCGTAGACGTCGAGTGCGACGAGCGGCGTCGAGTTCCACACCGGGAACGTGTTCTGCGCGTCGCCGATGTAGTTGAAGAGCCGCCCCTCGTCCCAATCGTACGCGGTCCACGCCCAGCCGCGGCCCGCCATCCCGGTCGCCTTCAGGTCGGAGCGCCACGCCTCGACCGAGCCGAAGTCACGCTCGACGAGCCCGCCGAACGAGCCCATCGGGTCGCCGCCGCCACCGCCGAGGTGGGCGAAGTAGAGCTCGTGGTTCTTGATGCCGCCGATCGCGAAGGTCAGGTCGACCTTCAGCGCCCGGATCTCGGAGTAGACCTGGTTCGCGGCGGCGAGGTCGACGCCGGCGAGCTTGGTGAGGATCTCGTTCCGCTTGTTCACATACCCCTGGTAGAGCTTGTAATGCGCCTCGACCGACGCGCGAGAGATCCCGTCGAGCTCGTACACCTCGGGCCGCAGCGCCCGCGGCGCGATTTCCTCGAACTTGAACGCAAGCGTCGACATCGGGCTCCTCTCCGTGAACCGTGACGTGATCCGGCGGCGGCAGCATATCCTCACCTCAGACGCGAAAGGAGCACACAGATGCCGTTCGAACTTCCCGATCTCCCGTACCCCTACGACGCGCTCGAACCGCACATCGGCGCAGAGACGATGCGCATCCACCACGACCTGCACCACAAGGCCTACGTCGACAACGCGAACGCGGCGCTCGAAGGGACCGAGTGGGCGAACGCTTCGGTCGAGTCGGTGCTCGCCGGCCTCGACGCGGTCCCCGAGGAAAAGCGCACCGCCGTCCGCAACAACGCCGGCGGCCACGCGAACCACTCGCTCTTCTGGAAGATCATGGGCCCGAACGGCGGCGGCGAGCCGACGGGCGACCTCGCCGCGGCGATCACCGACACCTTCGGCGGCTTTGCCGAGCTGAAGGCTGCCGTGAACGACGGTGGCGTGAAGCGGTTCGGCTCGGGCTGGACGTGGCTCGTCTGGGACGGCACCGGGCTGTCCGTGTATTCGACTGCGAACCAGGACTCGCCGGTGATGCAGAGTGACGTGCCGATCCTCGGCATCGACGTCTGGGAGCACGCGTACTACCTCAACTACCAG
>JBGPLW010000194.1:0-5422 GCA_041486645.1 Gaiellaceae bacterium
AGATTTGTCGAGAGCGCACTTGCGGCCGACGTCGTCGGAGTCACAGCTCCGCCCAGCGTCGGAGCGGCCGGGAGGGCCGAAGGCGTCGCGGCGGCCGGAGCCACTGGCGAGCCCGTCGTGGCGGCTGCGACCTGCGGCTTCGAGGCTGCATTGCTCTTGTTCATCGACATCATCGTGTTCACCGCGTACGCCATCGCGAGCGCGAGCACCACGCCGAGACCGATCACGATCTTCTTCTGCTTTTCCGCCTTCGCTTTGGCTGCGTCGGCGACGTTTTTCCGTGCCACGTCTTCTCTCCTTCTCGCCGACTAGGGCGCGGCGTCGGCCGACGCGCTTGACGTCGTCTCGCCGGTCGTGGTTGAGGGAGCGGCCAGCGCGGCCGCCGCAGCTGCCGCAGCTTGCGATGCGGCACCGAACGTGTAGGTGTTCAACTGGACGTTGGCGTCGAGTGACTTGCCCTGGCCCGCCGGGGTGAAGCCGACGGACTTGACCGCGAAGAGGCGGCCCGACACGTCGAGCGCGCCGTCGCGAACGGCGACGAGGCTGCGCAGCCGGTAGAGCAGGTCAGTGAGCGAGTAGAAGTCGCCCGTCACCGCCAACGTGATCGACGTGATCCCCGTGGTCGAGTCGGTCGGGGTCGGCGAAATGGAGTTCAGCGCGACACCCGACGCGCGAACGGTCTGGCTCAACTCGAGGAGCAAATTCGGCATGTCGGTCGTCGTCGGCATCGCCTTCGACAACTTGTAGAGATACGCGGTGCGGATGTCCGGCTGCTTCGGCTGCGTGACCGGGTGGACGAGGTTCGACGCAGGCGCGTTCGCCTGCTCCACCTGAACCTCGGTCGCCTGAGCCGACCTGGCGATCGACTGCGCCGTCGCCCGCTGGGGCGAGACGAGCATGAACCAGCCGAGCACGAGCAGCAGCAGGTCGCCGCCGACGATCAACACCACCGCTCCCCTCCGCGACATCTTCTTACCTCTCATGAGGTTCCCGTCGTCGACGTGTCGACCGGGGCCGCCGGCGTCACTACGGGAGCCGGCGGTGCAGGAGCGCCCTTGATCGCGGCGCTGATGTTGAACTGCACGCCGCCACCGCCGCTCGAGCCGGTCGAGCCGGCCGCCGCTCCCGAGCCGGTGCTCGTGAGCGTCACGGTGTTGAGATCGGGGACGAGTGCGAGGCGCGAGAGCAGCCGCGCGACGCTGTCGTACGAGAATGCCGTACCGGCGATGACGAAGCCCTGCGACGAGGCCGGCGGCGGGACGCCGGGAACGGCGACCGCAGAGATGGGCGCCGACATCGTCATCGACGAGAGCGTCACGTCATCCGGAATCACGAGCGAGACGTCGCGCAGCACGCGGTCGAACGCAATGCGCTGCGACAAGTTCGTGGTCACCGCAGAGAGCCAGCTCGCCTCCTGACCGGTGACGGCGGGCGGCGGCACGATCGGCGTGATCGGCGCGCTCGGCTTCACCGGCCTCTGCGCCTCACGCTTCTTCTCCGACAGCGCGGCCAGCTCGAGCTGCGCCTTCGTGAGCCGCGCCTGCTGCGTGTTCGCCTTGCCGTGCGCGACGAAGAACGCAGCACCGAGCGCGATCATGACGATTACGCCGAGCGCGGACCCGACGACGACGGCGGGATCTTCTTCACGGAAGCTCTTGCGCTGCTGAAGGTCGCGTGGGAGGAGGTTGACGGCACGCATCAGTCTTCGATCCCCAGTCCGATCGCAACCGCGAGAGAACCGACGTGATCGCCGGGAGCCACGCGCTTTGCAACCTTGAGACGCGCGAGCGGATTTCCGATGCGTACGCGCACGCCGATGAGGCCCTCGATCTCTTCCGCGAGACCGGGAAGCTGTGCTGTCCCGCCCGTGATGACGATCTCGCCGATGCCGAGACTGCCCGGCTGGTTTTGGTAGAACTGGAGCGACGAGACGAGCTCGCGCGCAAACGACTGGATCTGCCGCCGGACTGCGTCGAGCGCGATGGCCGACTCTTCCGCGGACAGCTCCTCACTCACCCAGCCGGCCTCGAGCGACAGCGCCTTCTTCAGCGCCTCGACCTCGGACGGTGTGCTGTCGAACGCGCGCGCGAGCGCAACGTTCAGCGCCGAACCGCCCCACTCGACCACACGCGTGAACTCGCAGATGCGGCCGTCGGATACGGCGAACGTGGAGCGATCGTGCCCGATCGCGATCGCGACGAGCGCAGAGCCCTCGCGATCGGCGGGGGCGCCGAGCGCGCGCAGGAGAGCGAAGGCCTCGAGGTCGATGCCGGCGAGCACGATGCCTGCCTTCCTGCACGCGCCGATGTAGCGCTCGACCAGTTCGCGGTACGCGACGACGAGCAGGACACGCTTCACGGTCTGCCCTTCCGCGTCGACAGACTCGTCCAGCACGCGGTAGTCGAGCACCGCTTCGTCGAGCGGAATCGGCAGGGCCTCCTGGGCCCGGAACTGCACCGCGTTTGCAAGCTGCTTGTCTTCGGTGACGCCGACGATCTCGATGATGCGAACGCCGATCCGGTTGCTCGCAATGCCGAGCCGCACGCCCTTCCTCGGCAGCTTGTGCTTTGTGAAGAACACTTTCAGCGCGGCGCCGAGCGCTTCCGGGTCACGGAGCTCGCCGCCGACGATGACGCCGGCCGCAAGCGGTTCGCGCGCAACCTGTTGCAGCTCTGCGACGCCGTTGTTCGAAATGCGCGCAGCAGCGAGCTGCGAGGCGCCGATCTTCAAGCCGACGAGGCGCTGCACCTTGTGGCCGCCCTTCTTGCGGCCCGACGGGAGCTTCGGGACGCCGGGCTTCGGCAGCGCGAGCTCGCGCTTCCAGAACGGCGCGCTCTTCGTCTTCGGAAGCTCGAACGCCTCGGGGTCGGCAGCCGTCTTCTTGCCGCCGAACGAGAGCTCCTTCTTCCAGAACGGCGCGGCGGACTCGGCCTTCATCTTCGGCGCCTTCGCGGCCTTCGGTGCCTTCGCAGCCTTCGGTTCCTTCGGCTTGCGCGAGAGCGAAACGTCCTTCTTCCAGAACGGAACCTGCGCCGCCGGCTCGTCGACCACCGGCAGCTCGGCCGCCGGAACCGGCGGGTGCACGGCGACGACGGGCTCCGCCGCGTCCGGCGCAGGCGGGAGCTCCGGCTCGGCGAGCCACGGCTCGACATCCTGCTCGGGCTCGACGGGGAGCCACTCTTCAACAACCGGCTCGTCGACAGAAGCCGCGACGATCTCGGGCGCAAGCTGCGCGTCCGGTGTCTCCTCGACCGCCGCCGGAAGCGCGAACTCGGGAGCCGGCTCGAGAATCGGCGCCGTCTCGACGGCTTCCGCGAACTCGAACTCGGGAGCCGCCTCGAGCATGGGCGCCGTCTCGACCGGGAGCTCGACGACGGGCTCCGGATCGGGCATCGCGGCGACGAACGCCGCCGCAAGCTCGGTCGGCTGCGCAACCTCGATGGTCGGCGTCTCGGCGGCGACAGCCTGAGCCGCCTCGTGCGCGAGCCGCTCGATCTCACGGTCGAGCTTCGGCTTGCGGGAGAGCGAGATCTCCTTCTTCAGGAAGGACTGATTCTCGGCTTTCGGCGTCTCCCACTCGAGGTCGTCCTTCGGCTTGCGTGAGAACGAGATCTCTTTCTTCAGGAACGACTGCTTCTCGGCGGCCGGTGCCTTCTCGACCTTCGGAGCCTTCTCGGCCTTCGGCTTCCGCTTGAACGAGATCTCCTTCTTCAGGAGCGACTGCTTCGGCTCGTCGGTGACGTGCTCGGTGGGCGCAACGTCGGCGGGCGCCGCCTTCGGCTTCCGCTTGAACGAGATCTCCTTCTTCAGGAGCGACTGCTTCGGCTCGTCGGTGACCGGGTCGGCGGGCGCAACGTCGGCGGGCGCCTCCTTCGGTTTCCGCTTGAACGAGACCTCCTTCTTCCAGATCGAGTCGCTCATGCTCAGCTCCCCGCCACGCGAAGCGCGGGTGCCGCGGCGTGCGCGGCTTCGTGCGCCGCCGTCTGCGCCATCGCGCTTTCGACGTCGAAACCGGAGCGCTCGAGGATGCCGATCAGCTGGTCGGGCCGGCTCGAGCGGTTGAGCGCGTCCTCGAGGCTGACGACGCGGCGCGACGCGAGATCCGCGAGCGCCTGTTCCATCGTCTGCATGCCTCGAGCGGTGTTGGTCTGCATGATGGAATAGACCTGCTCGACCTTGGCCTGCCGGATCAAGTTCCGCACTGCGTCGTCCGGAAGCAAGATCTCGAGCGCCGCAATGCGGCCGTTGCCGTCAGAAGTCGGCAGAAGCGCCTGCGTGACGACGGCCTGGAGCGAGCCGGCGATCATGATGCGGACCTGCTCCTGCTGCTCCGGCGGGAAGACATCGACGATGCGGTCGATCGTCGACGGCGCGCTCTGCGTGTGCAGGGTGCCGAACACGAGGTGGCCGGTCTCCGCCGCGGTGAGCGCCGTCGAGATCGTCTCGAGGTCGCGCATCTCGCCGACGAGGATCACGTCCGGGTCCTGGCGGAGCGCAGCCTTCAATGCGTTCGCAAAGCTCGTCGCGTCGGGACCGATCTCGCGCTGGTTCACGATGCACCGCTTGTGGCGGTGCACGAACTCGATCGGATCCTCGACGGTGAGGATGTGCTCGGCGCGCGTGCGGTTGATCTCGTCGATGATCGCCGCGAGCGTCGTCGACTTACCGGAGCCGGTCGGGCCCGTGACGAGCACGAGGCCGCGCGGATACTCGGCGAACGTGTGGAGGATCGGGGGCAGGTTCAGCTCCTCGAGCGACTTGATCTCCTGCGGGATCAGGCGGAAGGCCGCTCCGACGGACTCGCTCTGGTAGTAGACGTTGACGCGGAACCGGGCGAGGCCCGGCATCGCGTACGCGAAGTCGAGCTGGCGGTTCAGCTCGAAATGCTTCTGCTGCTCGCTCGAGAGGATCCGGTAGAGAAGGGCGCGCGTGTCGTCGGCGGTGAACGGCGCGATGCCGTCCATTCGGCTGATCTGCCCGCGCACGCGGTACGCCGGCGGGCTTCCGACTGTGACGTGAAGGTCGGACGCGCCGAGCGCGACCATCTGCTCGAGCAGGCCGTCGATTGAAGTGAGTGTCTCCATCGTCCCTCAACCGAGCTATCGGCACCGCTCTACTGAGCCTTGAGTCCCGTTGCGTATCCCCCGATCTGGGTGAACGCATCGGAGTACGACTCCCCCATACGGGTGCGACGGCTCCGGGCACGCGCTGTCGATAGGACTGGAAGCCGCCCGACGAAGAGATCCCCCCTCAAGCACAAGGAGATGCGTCTCACATGATTGCTCGCATGAAGGCACGGCTGGGCTCCGAGCAGGGTTTCACCCTGATCGAGCTCCTGGTCGTCATCATTATTCTCGGCATCCTGCTCGCGATCGCGGTGCCGTCGTATCTCAGCTTCAAGGATCGCGCCAACAAGTCGGCA
>JBGPLW010000195.1:0-5396 GCA_041486645.1 Gaiellaceae bacterium
GAGGAGCTTCACGTCGACCTTCGTGTTCTTCAGCAGGCCCTTCTCGACGAGCGACTCCGGCGTGACGACGTCGCCCGCATCGAAGCGGTCGAGATCGCGCAGGTTGATCGGGTGCGTGTACGTGCGGAACGGGCCGACCGGCATCGCGTCTTTCGACGTCGCGCCGCGCAGCTTGCCGATGCGCATGTAGATCGGCATCTGCCCGCCCTCGAAGCCGGCGCGCATCTTGTGCGAGCCCGAGCGCGACTTCTGGCCCTTGATCCCGCGGCCGGCGTAGCGCCCCTTGCCGGAGCCGGGACCGCGGCCGACGCGCTTGCGGTCCTTCCGCTCCTGGGCGGGTTGGAGGTTCGAAAGATTGAGCTGCTTCTCGGGCATGGCTATGTGTCCTCGACCTTCACGAGATGGCGAACCTTGCGGAGCATGCCGTCGAGCACGGGGCCCTGCTCCTGCTCGGCGACGCGGCCGATCTTGCCGAGACCGAGCGCGCGCAGCGTGCCGCGGTGGCGCTGGCTCTGGCCGATCTGGCTCCTGACCTGTGTGATCTTCACCTTCGCCACTAGTGTCCCCCCAGGTGATGTTGCCGCGCTTCTGGGGCGCGAGCACCAAGCGATGGAAGGACGCAGGGAGCGTCGATAGTCCTACTATCGGCGCGACTGAGGACGCCCCAGCGCGCCGCGTGATCGCGTTCCAGAAGCCTGGAGAACATTGCCTGGGGGGACACTTACTAGTCGTCCTTCTTCTTGCGGAGACCGCGGCGCTTCGGCTTCGACGCGAGCGCCTCCTCAGCGGGCGGCGTCGGCGGAATAGCCACCTTGGCGGCCTTCTCCTCGGCCTTGGGCTCCTCGACCTTCGGCTCCTCGACCACGGCTTCCTCGACCGGCGGCGCTTCGGCTTCCACCTTCGGCTTCGCAGGCGCGCGCTTCTTCGGCTTCGGCGCCTCCTCGACCTTCGGCTCGGCGACGACCGCGTCGGCGGCCGCGGCTTCCTGTGCCGCCGTCTTGATCCTCGGCAGCGGCAGCACTTCGCTGATCTGCTTGCCGCGGATCCGTGCGACGTCCTCGGGACGCCGGAGCTGCTGGAGCGCGACGACGGTGGCCTTCGCCATGTTGATCGGGTTGGTCGTGCCGAGGCTCTTCGCGAGCACGTTGCGCACGCCGCCGAGCTCGAGCACCGCACGGACGCCGCCGCCCGCGATGACGCCCGTACCGTCGGAGGCCGGGCGCAGCATGACGCGCGCCGCATCGAACCGTCCGAGCACCTCGTGGGTGATCGTCGAGCCGTGCTTCGGCACGGTGAACATGTTCTTCTTCGCGTCCTCGACGGCCTTCGTGATCGCGAGCGGAACCTCGCGCGCCTTGCCGTAGCCGACGCCGACGCGGTCGACCTCGTCGCCGACGACGACGAGCGCCGTGAACGAGAATCGCCGACCGCCCTTGACGACCTTCGCGACGCGGTTGATCTCGACCACACGCTCCTTGAGCTCGCGTGTCTCTGCGTATTCGACAGCCATCAGAACGTGAGACCTCCCTCGCGCGCGCCGTCGGCAAGCGACTTCACGCGACCGTGATACAGGTAGCCGGCGCGGTCGAAGACGCATGCGTCGACGCCGGCCTGCTTCGCATTCGTCGCGAGCAGCTTGCCGACCTCGGCAGCCTGCTCGGACTTGTTCCCCTTGAACGACGTCTTGAGCGCGAGCCACGACGCCGACGCGACGGTCTTGCCGTCGAGGTCGTCGACGAGCTGCGCCGTGATGCCGCGGTTCGAGCGGTGGACGACGAGGCGCGGGCGCGCGGCGGTTCCTTGAACGCGCCCACGGACGCGGCGGTGGCGGCGAAGGCGGCCTTCGCGAACGGTCATGCTAGGCACGCTTACCAACCTTTCTGCGCACGTACTCGCCCTCGTAGCGGATGCCCTTCCCCTTGTAGGGCTCGGGCGGGCGAACCTTGCGAATCTCTGCGGCGGTCTGGCCGACCGCCTGCTTGTCCGTTCCCTTGACGACGACCTGTGTCGGCAGGGGCACCTCGAAGGAGATGCCGGTGCGCGGCTTGATCGTGACCGGGTGCGAGTAGCCGACCTGGAGCTCGAGGTCCGAGCCCTTGAGCGCCGCGCGGTAGCCGACGCCCTGGATCTCGAGCCGCTTCTCGAAGCCCTTCGTGACGCCCTCGACCATGTTCGCGATCAGCGTGCGCGTCAGGCCGTGCAGCGCGCGATCCTCGCCGCGCTCGGTCGGACGCGTGACAGTGACGACACCCGCGTTGTGCGCAATCTCCATGCGCGGCGGGACCTGCTGCTGGAGCGAGCCGAGCGGACCGGTCACGGCCACGCGTCCAGGCTCGACCTGCACGGTCACGCCGGTCGGGACTTCGATTGGTCTTTTTCCGATTCTGCTCATGTGATCACCAGATGAAGCACACGACCTCGCCGCCGATTCCGCGCTCCTGCGCGGTGCGGCCGGTGACGAGACCGGTAGACGTGGACAGGATTGCGACGCCCATCCCACCCAGCACGCGCGGGAGACGGTCCTTCCGCGCGTACACCCTGCGGCCCGGCTTCGACACGCGCTTCAGGCCTGAGATGACCCGTTCGCGGTTGCGGCCGAACTTCAGATCGACGACCAGGGTATCGAACGACTCGCCCTTCTCGATGCGGTAGTCACGGATGTACCCCTCCTCCTTCAGGAGGCGGGCGATCTCGACCTTTATCCTCGAGGACGGCATGCGCGCGGACTCGTGCAGCGCCTTGTTGGCGTTGCGGATGCGGGTGAGCATGTCTGCAATCGGATCGGTTAGCACTTCTTCTCTCCTACCAGCTGGACTTCGTCATGCCGGGAATCACGCCTTGGTGCGCGAGCTCGCGCAGGCAGATCCGGCAAAGGCCGAACTTCTTGAACACGGCACGCGGCCGGCCGCAGCGGTTGCACCGCGTGTAGTTGCGCACCGCGTACTTCTGCGGGCGCTTCTGCTTGACGACGAGCGATGTCTTCGCCATTTACTGGTCCCTCCTCTCGCCCTCGCCGCTGAACGGCAGGCCAAGGGCCTGGAGCAGCGCGCGGGCGTGGTCGTCGGTCTCGGCCGTGGTCGTGATCGTCACGTCGAGACCGCGGACCTCCTTGACGTCGTCGTAGTTGATCTCCGGAAAGATGATCTGCTCGCGGAGGCCGAGCGAGTAGTTCCCGCGGCCGTCGAACGAGCCCGGATTGAGCCCGCGGAAGTCGCGGATGCGCGGCAGCGCAATCGAGACCAGCCGGTCGAGGAACTCGTACATGCGGGCGCCGCGCAGCGTCACCTTCGCGCCGATCGGCATGCCCTCGCGGATCTTGAATTGCGCGACCGACTTGCGCGCCTTGCGGATCTGTGCGCGCTGGCCGGCGATCGTCGTCAGCTCTTCGATCGCCTGGTCGAGCTGCTTCGCGTCGTTCTTCGCCTCGCCGACGCCCATGTTGAGCGTGATCTTCGTGAGCCGCGGCACCTGCATGATCGACTTCAGGCCGAGGTCGTCCTTGAGCTGAGGACGGATCTCGCCGTCGTACTGATCCTTGAGGCGCGGGGAGTATGTCTCGGTCGTCGCCATTACTTGTCGATCTCCTGGCCGCACGCCGGGTTCCGGCAGACGCGCACGCGGATCGTCTTGTCCTTCACGGTGCGCAGGTGCGTCCCGACGCGGGTCGGCTTCTTGCAGGTCGGGCAGATGACCATCACGTTCGAGACGGGCACCGGCGACGCCTTTTCGATGCGGCCGCCAGGGATGATCTGCGGGCCGCCCATGCGACTCGAGTTCTGAATCGGGCGCGGGCGCTGGTGGCGCACGATCATGTTGACGTTCTCGACGAGGATGCGCCCGAGCTTCGGGTTCGCCTCGAGAACGCGACCCTGCTTGCCGCGGTCCTTGCCCTTCATCACCTGGACGGTGTCGCCCTTGCGGATCTTCAACGTCTGGGCCATCTAGTGGTTACCTCTCGTGTGGGTCGTGCTCTGGGGCGGCGAAAACCAAGCAGCGCAAGGACGCAGGGAGCGCTCGTGGCCGGAGGCCACGGGCGCGACTGAGGACGCGGCGATGCGCCGGTTTGCAGCCGCAGCCAGCGTGCGAGGTGTGCGGGAGGTGACCACTTAAAGTTGCGCCCCCTCGAAGATCTCGATCGAGTCGCCCGGCTTCAGCTGGACGACCGCCTTCTTCCAGCCGGGGCGGACACCCGCGTGGACACCGCGCCGCTTCGGCTTGGCCTGGACCTTGATGATGTTGACGTTCAGCACCTTCACGTCGAAGAGCTCCTCGACGGCCTGGCGGACCTGCGTCTTGTGCGCGTCCTGGTGCACCTTGAACGTGTAGCGGTTCTGCGCGATCTGCGTGTAGCTCTTCTCGGAGACGACGGGCGAGATCAGGATTTCACCGGGGTGGAGGCTCACTACTCGGCCCTTCCCCTGCGCGCCGCAGGCGCGCGGTCTTCCGGCCGGGCGTCGCCGGCTTGGCCGGCGGCGCTTCCAGCCCTCTCTTCCACGATCGGCAGCGCCGCTTCGCTGAAGAGCAGCGAGCGCGCCCACACGATCTCGGCGACCTCGAGCTCCGACGGAACCGTCACGACGACGCGGTCGAGATTGCGGAACGACTTGATGAGCGTCTCCTCGGCCTCGGTGACGACGATGACCGTCGGGGTGCTCTTACCCCAGTCGGCGAGCAGCGCCGCTGCCCCCTTCGTCGACGCGGTGTCGAACTTCGAGCCGTCGACGACGCCGAGCGTGCCGGCCTGCGCATGGTCGGAGAGCGCGCTGCGAAGCGCGGCCCTCGCGGCCTTCTTGTTCATCTTCACGTCGAACGAGCGCGGGGTCGGCGGGAACGCGACGCCGCCGCCGGCGAACTGCGGCGCACGAATCGTGCCCTGGCGCGCACGGCCGGTGCCCTTCTGGCGCCACGGCTTCGCGCGGCCGCCGGACACGAGCCCGCGGCTCTTCGCCGCGCGCGTGCCCTGGCGCGCCTCGTTCAGCTCTGCGCGCACGGCCTCGTGCACGAGGTGCGGCTTGACCTCGGCGCCGAAGACGGCCTCGTCGAGCGAGACCTCCTTCTTCGCGCCGCCCAGCACTGGAGCTTTCGGGACGGCCATTACGACATCTCCCTGATCTCGAGCAGGCCGTTCTTGTGACCGGGAACGGCGCCCTTCACGAGCAGCAGGTTGCGCTCGACGTCGACCGAATGGATGGTGAGGCCGGTCTCCGTGACGCGGTGCGCGCCCATGTGGCCCGCCATCTTCATGCCTTTGAAGACGCGTGACGGAGTCGCCGACGCGCCGATCGAGCCCGGTTTGCGGATGTTGTGCGAGCCGTGCGAGACCGGGCCGCGGTGGAACCGGTGACGCTTGATCGTTCCCTGGAAGCCCTTGCCGATCGACGTGCCCGCGACCTTCA
>JBGPLW010000196.1:0-5375 GCA_041486645.1 Gaiellaceae bacterium
CGCGCGGCTTCGGCGACGGCAATTTCAAGGCGCTGTTCGAGGCAATCGAGCGCGAGCAGGCGCTCCGCGGCAATCTCTGACGCTCGCGCGCTCCGGTTTCCTGAATACGCTTCAGCCATGACGCCGCAGCGGCGGACTGCGCTCTTCTCGGTGCTCGCGGCGGCCGCCCTGATCGGGCTGAAGCTGGGCACCGGCATCGCCACCCACAGCCTCGGCCTGCTCTCGGAGGCGGCGCACTCGGGCACCGACCTGATCGCGGCGCTGCTCACGCTCTTCGCCGTCGGTGTCGCAGCGCGCCCCGCCGACACCGGGCATCAGTACGGACACGGGAAGGCAGAGCACCTGTCGGCGCTCGGCGAAGGGGCCATTCTCGTCATCGCCAGCCTCCTGATCGTCTGGCGTGCAATCGAGCGGCTGACGGGTAGCACGCATCCGCAGGTCCACGCGCGCTGGTGGGCGCTCGTCGTGATCGGTGTCGTGATCGTGATCGACGTCAGCAGAACAATCGCGTCCGTGCGAGCTGCGCGCCGCTACTCGAGCGCCGCGTTCTCGTCGAACGCGCTGCACTTCGGGAGCGATCTGGGCGGCTCGGCTGCCGTGCTCGTCGGCCTCCTGTTCGTGCGCGCGGGCTACGCCCAGGCAGACTCGATCGCAGCGCTCTTCGTCGCGTGCATCGTGCTGCTGGCGGCGATCCGGCTGATGCGCGGCAACGTCGACGTCCTGATGGACATCGTGCCCGTCGATGCGGAGGAAGCTGCACGCAGCGCGATCGTGGGCATCGAGCCCGCCGTCGAACTGCGACGGCTGCGCATGCGCCAGGCCGCGGGACGGCACTTTGCCGACGTCGTGATCGGCGTCGACTTCGACGCGGCCGTCGGACAGGGCCACGCGGCCGCCGACGCGGTCGAGCGGGCTGTGCAGTCGGCGCTGCCCGAGGCGGATGTCGTCGTGCACGTGGAACCGCGTGAGGACGACAGCGCCGTCCGTGAGCGTGCGCACGCGGCTGCGCTCGGCGTACCGCGCGTGCGCGAGGTGCACAACGTCAGTGTGCTGTCGGTCGGCGCGAGCACCGAGCTCTCGCTGCACCTGAAGCTTCCGGGCGACCTGTCGCTTGAGGAGGCGCACGGGATCGCCGAAGAGGTGGAGCGGGCGATCCGCAAGGCCGTACCCGAGGTCGACTCGGTGCAGACGCACCTCGAGCCGCTCGCCGAGGAGATCGCCGGCACGCGCCCGCGTGAGAGGGAGGTCGCGGAGAACTACGAGATCATCGAGCGCATCGTCCGGGACGTGACCGGCACCACGCCGCAGGAACTTCGCTTCCTCCACACGGACGAAGGCCTCGTCGCGTTCCTGACGCTCCGGCTCGGCGGCGGCACCGTGCTGGCCACTGCGCACTCGCAGGCCAGCCAGATCGAAGAGGCGATCCGCCGGGAACGCCCGGAGATCGCGGACGTGATCGTGCACACCGAGCCCGCAGCGTGAAGCTCTGCATGTTCTCGCCGAAGGACCACGAGCTCGAGCGTGGCTGGCCGGGGCGGATCGACGGCGAGCGGGTGATCCAACTCGCCGCGCAGACACTGCAGGCGTTCTTCACCGGCGGCGGCAGTGCGCGCGAACACGCCGAGTTCGCGCTGGCAGACGTGATCTTGCGTCCGCCGGTCCTGCACCCGGGTGCGGTGCGCATCTTCGACGGAGGCGACTTCGTCTTCGGCAACCCGTCGAGCATCTTCGGACACGACGACGACGTGCCGCTGCCGCAGGGTGCGGATCGCGTCGAGGCCCAACTCCGTCTCGCGGCCGTGATCGGCGCCGGCATCATCGGCGGCTACACGCTGATGAACGACTGGCTCGCGCCCGACCTCAAGGGCGTGAAGGCGCACGACTTCGCGACGAGCCTCGGCCCGGTGGTCGTCACGCCGGACGAGTTCGACGGCGGCGACACCGACTGGAACGCGCTCCTCGACCATGCCGAGCTGAACACACGCTTCTTCCCGGGCGACGTGGTCGCCGCGCCGGTCCTGCGACGCACCGGCCCGTTCGGCCCTGGGGACACGGTCGAGGTGGCGCTGTCCGAGATCGGCGTGTTGCGAAACGTCGTGACTCGGTGAGCCGTATCGCAGTGGTCGGTGCGGGGGTGATGGGCTGCGCCACCGCCTGGGCGCTCGCCGAGCGCGGGGTCGACGTGACGCTCATCGAGCAGTTCGACCTGGACCACGACCGCGGCTCGAGCCACGGCCGCACGCGCATCTTCCGGCTCGCCTATCCCGAGCCGCACTGGGTGCAACTCGCCGAGGAGGCGCTCGAAGGCTGGCGCGACCTCGAACGCCAGGCAGGTCGTGAGGTGCTGGCACTGCATGGCCTCGTCGAGCTCTGCTCGAGCGCGGCGGTCACCTCAGCGGACGTGCTCGAGGCGCGCGGCATCGAGCACCGGCTGCTCGATCGCGACGAGGCCCGCGCGTACGGCGTCGTGCTGCCGGACGGCTGGGCGGCGCTCTGGCAACCCGACGCCGGCGTCGTGCTCGCAGATGTGGCGCGGCACGCGTTTCTCGACGTCGGACGCCCGACGATCGAGACGGGTCGCCGCGTCGAGTCGCTCGACGATGTCGAGGCGGACGTCGTCGTCGTGACCGCGGGCCCATGGGTGACGGCGCTCGTCCCCGACGTGCCGGTGCGCGTGACGCGCGAGACGATCGCGTTCTTCGCGCGCCCGGGCGCACCGATGCCGTCGGTCGTCGAGCTCGAAGAGGCGACCCGTCATCACGCGATGTACGCGCTGCACGACCCCGTGCACGGGCTCAAGGCGGGAGCGCACCACTCGGGCCACACCGCGGATCCCGAGCTCGAGGAGGCGGCCGACCCGGAGCTGGTCGAGCGCATCGCCGCCTGGGTTCGCGCACGCTTCCCGGATGTGAACCCCCAGCCGGCCGGAGCGGAGTCGTGCATCTATACGACGACGGCGGACGAGAGCTTCGTCCTCGAACGCCGCAACGGCCTCGTGATCGGCTCGGCCTGCTCCGGTCACGGCTTCAAGTTCGCGCCGGCGGTCGGTCGCCGGCTGGCCGCGCTCGCGCTCGACCAGTGACCCCCCGGGAAGATCCCGGACGGCTCGACCGTCTTGTGACGGCACGGCAACCGAGTCGAAGAGGGGAGCACGACCATGAGCCGCAGATGGTTCGTCTTTGCCGCCGTCGCCGTCGCCGCCATCGGCGCGACCTCGAGGGCCGCCGCCTTCAATCCACAGCCGGATCCACCGGGCTACCAGGCGCTTGTCGCCGACATCAACGCGCTGCCCGCCGTTCAGAATCCGCAGCCCTTCCTCGCGAAGGCGCTCGCCGTGCGCGAGGCGGCTCTGCGCGGAGAGCCGTGCACCGCTGCGAACGTGATCGGCGCGCTCCGGAACCAGGTGGCCGCGAAGCTCGGCAAGAAGGGCGTGCCCGACCAGACATGGGGGACGATCGACGCGGACGCCGTTCGCGTGCTGATCGGCCTGCTCCAGGATCCGAACGCCGCAGCGTGTGGCGGCACCGGAACGCCGGCGGTCGGCGGAACCGAGCCGCACGTCGAGGTGACCTCGAGCGACGTGAACGGCCTGACGCTGCACATCGGGTTCCCCGACGCGACGTTCACGCCGCGAACCGGCGACGGTCAGTCCTACCTCGACATGGGCATGGACGGTCTCGGTTCGCCCGGAACGGTCGGCAGTCCGAACGTGCCTGCGCTGACGCGCTTCTTCGCGCTCCCGGTCGGTGCGGATGCGTCGGTCGAGCTGCTCGACTCGTCGAGCTACGTCGTCAACGGCATCCATCTCTGGCCGCAGCAGGACGAGGCGGCCGACCCGACCGCGGTCGAGTTCGGAAACCCGGCGTTCACGATCAACCGCCAAGTGTACTCGACCAACGCGCTGTATCCGGCGAGCCCGGTCGGCACCGCATCGGTCGGCACGCTGCGCGACCTCTCGCTCGGCGGCGTCGAGACCGACGGGGCGCAGTACAACCCGGTCGCGCAGTCATTGCGCGTCTACACCGGTCTCGACCTGCACGTCACCTTCGGCGGCGAGCGGAACACGAAGCTCTTCGCCGACAGCCGCATGACGAGCCTGTGGAACATCGGCGCGCAGCGCAACTACACGTCGCTCCTGAACTACGACGTCGCGCGCGCGAACATTGATCTGATCTCGAGGTTCCTCTTCTGCGGCGAGGAGTATCTGATCGTCACGACGCACGCGCTCGAGCCCGCCGCGCAGACGCTCGCGACGCACCGGCGTGCGGACGGAATCTCGACGACCGTCGTCACGCTCGGCACCGGCGAGGGCGATATCGGCACGACGAAGGAGCAGATCCAGGCGTACATCAGGGGCCAGCTCACGAACGGCTGTCTGATCCGACCCGAGTACGTGGGGATTCTCGGCGACACCGCACAGGTGCCGACCTGGCTGCCGACGTCGCCGTGGGGCGGAACGGGCTTCGACGGCAAGATCGCAAGCGACCTGCCGTACGCGCTTGCCGACGACGCCGACCTGCTCCCGGATCTCGCGATCGGGCGCATGCCGGCGCCGAACCTGACGGTCGCGAACGACGAGGTGGCGAAGATCGTCGCCTACGAGGACTCGCCGCCGTTCTTCGCCGGCGACTTCTACAGCCACGCGACTGTCACGTCGTACTTCCAGTGCGGCATCGACGACGGCGGCCAGCCGTGCAATCCGGGCACCCGCGACGAGCGGACGTTCTCGAAGCTGAGCGAGACGGTGCGGAACGGCCTGATTGCCTCCGGCAAGACGGTCGACCGCGTCTACACGACGACGGCCGTCACGCCGCAGCAGTTCTACGACGGGACGGCGCTGCCCGCCGCGCTCCTGAAGCCCGGCTTCGCGTGGAACGGAACCGGCACCGACGTGCTGAACGACTGGAACGCGGGGCGCTTCCTGATCCTCCATCGCGATCACGGTGCGCCGGGCGGCTGGGGCAACCCGAACTTCAACACGGGGAGCATCCCGAGCCTGACGAACGGGGCGAAGCTGCCCGTCGTCTTCAGCATCAACTGCGCGAGCGGGAAGTTCGACGATGCCTCGCCGAACTTCTCCGAGCAGCTGGTCGAGAAGGCAAGCGGCGGCGCGGTCGGCGTCATCGGCGACTCGCGCAACAGCCCGTCGAACACGAACAGCCATCTGGCCGCAGGGTTGATCGACACGATCTTCCCATCGACGCTGGGCGCCTACGGAAGCTCGACGCCGATCCTGCGCATGGGCGACGTGCTCGTGTCGGGCAAGCAGTACATGAACACGCAGAACGGCCTCGACGGCCAGTCGAACGCAACGACGCAGGCGGAGGAATACCTCTACCACTGGTTCGGCGACCCGACGATGCCGATCTGGCGGA
>JBGPLW010000197.1:0-5349 GCA_041486645.1 Gaiellaceae bacterium
CGCCGTGCTCGTTCGGCAGCCATTCGCCGTCCTCGCGCGAGTAGTCGAGGTAGAGCATCGACGCGACCGCGTCCACCCGCAAGCCATCGGCGTGGTGCTCCTTCAACCAGTAGAGCGCGTTCGAGAGCAGGAAGTTCTTCACCTCGCTGCGGCGGAGGTTGAAGATGAGCGTGCCCCAGTCGGGATGCGCGCCAAGGCGCGGATCCTCGTGCTCGTACAGCGCCGTGCCGTCGAAGCGCGCAAGCGCCCAGTCGTCGCGCGGGAAGTGCGCCGGCACCCAGTCGAGGATCACGCCGATGCCTTTGCCGTGGAGGCGGTCGACGAAGCTGCGGAAGTCGTCCGGGGTGCCGAACCGGGACGTCGGCGCGTAGTAGCCGGTCACCTGGTAGCCCCACGAGCCGGAGAACGGGTGCTCCATGATCGGCATCAACTCGACGTGCGTGAAGCCAAGATCCTTCACGTAGTCGCCGAGCTCGTCGGCGAGCTCGAGGTAGTTCAGCGAACGGTTACCATCGAGCGGATTGCGGCGCCACGAGCCGAGATGCACCTCGTAGATCGACATCGGCGACCGCAGCTGATCGACCATCGCGCGCTCGGCGAGCCAGTCGTCGTCCGCCCACTCGTGCGTCGAGCGGTGCACGACGGACGCGTTCGCCGGCGGCACCTCGGCCTCGAACGCGACCGGGTCGGCCTTGATGCGCAGCTGCCCTCCCTGCGTGTGGAGCTCGAACTTGTACTTCGCGCCTTCCTGGACGCCCGGGACGAAGAGCTCCCAGATGCCGCTCGAGCCGAGCGAGCGCATCGGGTGCAGACGGCCGTCCCAGCTGTTGAAGTCGCCGACGACAGAGACCGAGCGCGCGTTCGGCGCCCAGACCGCGAACGCGGTGCCGGTGACACCGCCCAGCTCGCGCACGTGCGCGCCGAGACGCTCGTACAGATCCTCGTGCCGTCCTTCCCCGACGAGATGCAGATCGAGCTCGCCGAGCGTGGGCAGGAACGCGTACGGGTCGCGCAACGTGAACGTATCGCCGTTCGCGTACTCGATCTCGAGCTCGTAGTCGAGCGGCAGCGTCGCCTTCGGAAGCAAGGCCTCCCACAGTCCACTCGGATCCGTGAGCTCCGCCTCGATACCGGCCGGCTGCACGCGCACCGCCTGCGCCTCCGGGCGATATGTACGCACGACGACGCCGCCGTCGTCGGCCTCGTGCGCGCCGAGCACACTGTGCGGGTCCGCGCCGAGCTCGATCACTGGAGCGCCGCGGCCCGCTCGATGAGGCGCTGGATCCCGGCGACGGGGATGCCGACCCAGTCGGGCCGGTTGTCGAGCTCGTACCGGAGCTCGTAGACCGCCTTCTCCAACTCGTAGACCGCGAGCAGCCGGTCGATGGCGGCTTGACCGGAGGGCAGGAGCGACGACTCGACCGTCGCGAGGTACCCGTCGAGGAACTGCTCGCGCGCCTGTTCCTCCCAGCCGGCGGGTGCCGGCGTGCCGCGCAGCAGCTCGGCAGCACTCGCCGCGTACGCGAACGAGCGCAGCATCCCCGCGACGTCGCGGAGCGGCGAGCGCTTACGGCGGCGGTCCGTGAGCGAGCGCGCGGGCTCGCCCTCGAAGTCGATGATCACCCAGTCCCCCTCTGCCCACAGGGTCTGGCCGAGGTGGTAGTCGCCGTGCGTGCGAATCGTCATGCCCGCCGTGCCCGCGTGCGTGAGCATGCGGAGCTGCTCGCGCACCTCCTCGCCGCGGCCGATGATCGGCTCGAGCCGCTCGTCGTCCTCCGGAAGCGCCACGAAGACGCGCTCGATCTCCTCGTCCACCGTCGCGGTGAGCAGGCCGAGCGCCTCCACCGACGGCGTCTCGGGGACGAATGCAGGATCGTTCAAGTCGGACGCGAGCACGCTGTGCATCTCGCCCGTCACCTCACCGAGCCGCCGCAGGCGCTCGAGAAACTCGTCCGGGCGGTCGCCGATCTCGTCGAGCGCGAGCTCCCAGCCGTCGATCCCGCCGCTCACGTACTGCTGGAGGATCCCGAGCGTCGCGCTGAGCGGGCCTCCCGAGTACGCATACCACCCGCCGAGCGGCGCGATGTTCGCGAACTCGTGCTCGGTGAGGAAGCGCAGCAGCTCGAGCTCCGGGTTGATTCCCGGCTCGAGCCGGCGGAAGACCTTCAGGATCAGCTCCTCGTCGAACACGACCGACGTGTTCGACTGCTCCGTTCCGACCGGCCGCACTTCGAGCAGCTCGCGGCCGAGGCCGGCGAAGCCCTCGATCGGCGCGAACTCGGCGATGCCCTCCGCGCCCTGCAGCGTCAGCCCGGAGCGCATCGCGCTCACGAGCTCGCGCGCGAGCTGCGGGTCCTCGAGACCGTCGATCTGCAACTCGTCGTCGCGCAGCGCGTACAGCAGCTGGTAGATGTCGTGCGCGCCGGTGTCGTAGCGCATCTCGACGAGCGCGAGCGCGAACTGTGGGTCGGCCGTGCGCAGGACGACGGAGTCGAGGACCTGCGAGTGCGCGACCGCGCGCGACTTCGCGCCGTACCAGCGTTGCTGCGTGACGTACTCGATCAGCGCGCGCTCGTCGAAACTCATCCGGCGTCCTTGAGCTGGAACCAGAAGAAACCGCGCGGCGCGAGCGTCAACAGATACGACAGCTCCCCGATCGCAGGGAAGCGGGTGCGTCCGAACATCTCCTCGGGGACCATACCCGCGAACTCCTTCAGGTCGAGCTCGACGGCCTGGGCGGAGCGCGCGAGATTGTGCACGCACAGCACGATGTCCTCTTCCCAGCGACGGACGTGGGCGAAGATCCTCTGGTTGTCGGGCCGCAGCGGCTCGTAGGTTCCGAGCCCGAACACCGGATGCTCCTTGCGCAGCGCGATGAACCGGTGCATCCAGCGCAGGAACGACGTCGGCGTGCGCAGCTGCGCCTCGACGTTCACGGCCTGGTACCCGTAGACCGGGTCCATAAGTGGCTGGAGATAGAGCTGCGCCCAGTCCGCGCGTGAGAAGCCCGCGTTGCGATCGCCCGTCCACTGCATCGGCGTGCGCACGCCGTCGCGGTCGCCGAGGTAGACGTTGTCGCCCATGGCGATCTCGTCGCCGTAGTAGAGGACCGGCGAGCCCGGGAGCGAGAAGAGAATCGCGTGCATGAGCTCGATCTCGTCGCGCCCGTTGTCGAGGAGCGGCGCGAGCCGGCGCCGGATCCCGAGGTTGATCTTCATGCGCGGGTCCTTCGCGTACTCCGCGTACATGTAGTCGCGCTCTTCGTCGGTGACCATCTCGAGCGTCAACTCGTCGTGGTTGCGCAGGAAGAGCCCCCACTGGGCGTTGTCCGGAATGTCGGGCGTGCGGTCGAGGATCTCGTACAGCGGCGTCGCGTCCTCGCGCCGCACCGACATGAACATGCGCGGCATCACGGGGAAATGGAACGCCATGTGGCACTCGTCGCCGGCGCCGAAATACTCGACGACGTCCTCCGGCCACTGATTCGCCTCCGCGAGCAGCACGGTGTCGGGATAGCGCGCGTCGATCTCCGCGCGCACCCGCTTCAGATACGCGTGCGACTCCGGCAGGTTCTCGCCGTTCGTCCCGTCGCGCTCGTAGAGGTACGGCACGGCGTCGAGCCGGAAGCCGTCGATCCCGAGGTCGAGCCAGAAGCGGAGGACGTTGAGCATCGCCTCCTGGACGTCCGGGTTGTCGTAGTTCAGGTCCGGCTGGTGATGGAAGAAGCGATGCCAGTAGTACTGCCCGCGCACCGGGTCGAACGTCCAGTTCGACGGCTCGCTGTCGATGAAGATGATGCGCGCCTCGGTCCACCGGTCGTCGGTGTCGGACCAGACGTACCAGTCGCCGCGTGGCCCGGTCGGATCGGTGCGCGACTCCTGGAACCACGGATGGTCGGCCGACGTGTGGTTCATGACGAGGTCGGCGATGACGCGCATCCCGCGCTGGTGCGCCTGCTCGACGAACTCGCGGAAATCGTCGACGGTGCCGTAGTCGGGATGGATCGCGAAGAAGTCGGCGATGTCGTAACCGCCGTCGCGCAGCGGCGACTGATACATCGGCAGCAGCCAGACGCAGTCGACGCCGAGCCATTGCAGGTAGTCGAGCTTCTCGATCAGCCCGCGGAAGTCGCCGGAGCCGTCGTCGTTGCCGTCGAAAAAGCCGCGGATGTGGATCTCGTAGAAGACCGCGTGCTTGAACCACAGCGGGTCGCGCTCGAACCACTGCTCAGACATCAGAGCCTCCGCAACCAGACTTCAGTCTGGTTGCAGTCGTTGGAACGACTGCAACCTGCTTGAAAGCAGGTTGCATGATCAGCCCCCGACCTTCAGCAGGTGCGCCTGCCCCGGTTCGAGCCGGACGAAGTTGCGTCCGATGTGCCACGTCCAGTCGTTAGCCGCAAGCAGGTCGCGGACGCGATACGTCGGCGGCAGACCGGTCGAGACCGGCAGCAGGCACACGCCTTCCTGCGCCGCGAACGGATCGAGGTTCACGACCGTGATGACGACGTTGTCGGCTGTGCGCTTCATGAAGGCGAACAACTGCTCGTTCTCGGTCTCCAGAAACGTCACGTTGTCCAGATACTGCAGTGCGGGGTTGTCCCGCCGCGCCTGATTCAGCACGGAGACGAGCGGCAGCAATGGTCCGTCGAGCGTGCGCGGTTTCACCTCGTACTTCTCCGAGTCGAGGTATTCCTCACTTCCCTCGCGCACGGGCACGTTCTCGAAGTGCTCGAACCCGGAGTAGATGCCGTACGACGGCGAGAGCGTCGCCGCAAGCACGATCCGCGTCTGGAAGGCCGGAGGGCCGCCGCGCTGGAGGTACTCGTGCAGGATGTCCGGCGTGTTGGCGAAGCAATTCGGGCGGTAGGTCTCTTTCCACTCGAGCAGCTGCCCCATGAACTCGAGCAGCTCCCAGCGCGTGTTCTTCCAGGTGAAGTACGTGTAGCTCTGCGCGAAACCGACCTTGCCGAGCGTCGTCATCATCGACGGCCGCGTGAACGCCTCCGCGAGGAAGATCACGTCGGGATGCTCGGCGCGCACCTCGTCGATCAGCCACTCCCAGAACGGCACCGGCTTCGTGTGCGGGTTGTCGACGCGGAACACCGTCACGCCGCGCGCGACCCAGACGAGCACGACGTCCCGCAACGCCGCCCACAGCCCCTTCCAGTCCTCCGACTCGAAGTTGAGGTTATAGATGTCCTGGTAGCGCTTCGGCGGGTTCTCCGCGTACTTCAGCGTTCCGTCCGGCCGGCGGTTGAACCACTCGGGGTGCTGTTTCAGCCACGGGTGGTCGGGTGAGCACTGGATCGCGAAGTCGATCGCGATCTCGAGGTCGAGCTTCTTCGCG
>JBGPLW010000198.1:0-5313 GCA_041486645.1 Gaiellaceae bacterium
CCATTCGGCCGTTGTCAGGATGACAACGGCTGGACCCTAGAGGTCTTCGTTCAGCAGCTCGCGGGCGATGCGCCATCGCCCGTCGCGTTCCTTCCGCCAGACCATGAGGAAGCGCCTTCGCATCGTCGGTGCGTCGGAGCCTCTCGGCCCGGCCACCCAGGTGGCACGTCCGGTGGTTGCAATGAGGTCGCCTGAGCCAATGGTCGAGTCGGCCACGATCTCCATCGAAGAGATCGTGGTCTGAGCGGCAGCGGCGAGAAAGGCGTCGCGTCCTCCGATCGTCGGAATGCCGGGCCCGGCAAAGATCACGTCCTCCGTGTAGCAGTGCACCCACGCGGTGGGATCAGGGGCTTCGAAGGCGTTGGCAAGAGTTGCCTCCGCTGCTCGGATCGCGGCGATGTCGGACGAAGAGAGTGCCACGCTGACGACCTTACCGCGGTCTGGACAAGCCAGTCTCGGTTGGAGAGGATCGCCGTCTTGGGGCCCAACGAGGGAGGAAGCCATGGCGCTCGATCCTGATCGGCTGCGCGAGTTCGCTCATCGGTACACGGAGGCGTGGTGCAGCCAGGATCCAGAGCGTGTCGCCGCTCACTACGCGCCGAACGGTTCGCTCACGATCAACGACGGAGCTCCGTCGGTCGGTAGGGCAGCGATCACCGAAGCTGCCCGATCGTTCATGGTCGCGTTCCCGGACATGCAGGTGCTGATGGACGACCTCCGTCTCGACGGCGAGATGACGGAGTACCACTGGACGCTTGTCGGGACGAACACGGGGCCCGGCGGGACAGGGCAGAGCGTCCGGATCAGCGGCTTCGAGGAATGGTCGATCGACGAGGACGATCTCATCGCGGCCTCGCTGGGTCATTTCGATCAAGCCGAGTACGACCGCCAGCTCGAGCACGGCGTCCGCTCGTAGCCGCCCGCTCCAGGAACATCCTCAGGCCGTCGGGCGGGTTTGAAAGATGCCCAGTTAGGACAAGACGGAACCCACTGGAAACGCGGGCAGCCGTGCAGCCGTCACACGGTCCACGACGCGGCCCGGTCGTTCTGGCAGGCGGTTGGCGCGACGTTCTGTCAAGTCGAGGTTCGGAGGATTCTATGAAGGCAGTGTGGAGACGTCGGCCGTCGCCGGCGATGGTGCTCGCATGTTTGGCGCTCGCCGTCGCACTCGGCGGTACCGGCTACGCAGCGATCGTTCTGCCGGCCAACAGCGTCGGCACGAAACAGATCAAGAACAACGCGGTGAACTCGAGCAAGGTCGCGAACGGCTCGTTGCTGGGGGCGGACTTCAGGGCCGGGCAGATTCCTGCAGGGCCTGCCGGGCCGGCCGGGCCGGGCGGCGTAGCAGGGCCCGCCGGTCCGTTCCCGGACACGCTTCCTACGGGGAAGACGATCCGCGGCGCCTACAACATCGGCGGCACCGCGGCGGCGGCAGGCGCGCTCGCAAACACGTCGATCTCCTTCATCTTCCCGTTCGCCACGACGCCGACGGTGAAGATCGTGCTCCAGGGAGCGGCGGCGCCTGCCGAGTGCACCGGTAACGCGACCTCACCGCAGGCGCAGGCCGGCTTTCTCTGCATCTACGAGGAGTCGCGCACGAACTCGGTGGGCGTGACCCTGAACGCCGTCCAGCGTTCCGGCGCGACGATCTTCACGAACTCCTCGGCCGCCGGCGGCTTCTTCAGCTTCGGCGCCTGGGCCGCAACCGGGAACTGAGCGCCTCGGGGGCGCGGCTCCGCTCTGTTCGTGAGCGATGCCGCGCCCCGGCACAATCGCGTTGGCGAGTTCAGTCGCCGGCTTCGTACTTGAACGAGATTCCGAGACGGACGCGATACTCGGCGACCTTGCCGTCCTGGATCGTCACGTCGAAGCGGGTGGCCTCGGCGACGCGGAGGTCACGGATCGACTGCGCGGCCGTCTGCACGGCGTTCTTCGCCGCCGCCTCCCATGACTCGGTGCTCGTGCCGATCACCTCGGTGACGCGGTAGACACTGTCGCTCATGCGCGCTCCTCTCGATGTGCCGTGGCTTGCGCCGTATCTTCGCGCACGCGAGCCGTCACGGGTAGCGGCGTCGGAAGATGAGGTAGGCGCAACCACCGACCGGGATCGGGAGCCAGAAGGTGACGAGCCGGTAGACGAGCGTCGCGACGAGGGCGTCGCCTGGGTTGACGCCGGCGAGAGTGAGCGTGCCGACGAGTCCTGCCTCGACGAAGCCGAGCCCGCCCGGCGTGAACGGGATCAGGGCGAGGAGCACCGCCGCCGTGTAAGCGAGTAGGACGAGCGAGGGCCGCGGCTGCGTGCCGACCGCCCGGAGCGCGCACAACAGCGCGATGTAGTCGAAGCCGATGTTCCCCGCCGTGGAGAGGACTGCGGCGATCCAGCGCTCGCCGATGGTCGTGCGGATGAAGTCCCGCTCGGCGAGCAGCCTCTGCGGCAGCATGTCGACATTCCGGCGGCGGCGGACGGTCCGGTTGACGGCCCACTGGATCCCGCCGCCCACGAGCGCGAGCGGCCGGTCGGCCATGAAGGAGAGGCCCCCCGCTGCGAGCATGAGCACCAGTACGGCTATGCCGAGATACGCGGACGTGACGAGGCTCCGGTTGACGGGAGCCCCACCGACGATCGCGGGCAGCGCGAGCAGCGGCAGCAGGAGCGTCATGGCGATCCCGAGCGCGGTCGACGCCGCGAGCGCGGCCGCCGCCCGTCCGACCTCGATGCCGGCTCGGCGCAGCATCCTGACCGCGAACGCGCTCGCCGTTGCGCCTCCGCCGGGCACGATCCGGCCGAAAGCGTTCCCGCTCAGCTGCGCGCACGCGACCGCGAACCAGTTCGTGGTCCGCAGCGCGATCCGGTCGAGACTCCAGAGCGAGACGAAGCTCGCGATCTCGGCGAGCAGCGCGAGCCCCGCCCAGTACCAGCTGAGATGCGCGAGCGACCGCCAGGAGGAGAAGACGGAGATGAGGCTCGGAAGCAGCAGATAGAGCGAGACGGCCGTGACGGGCAGCAGCAGCCATCGGCCCACGTGGCGCATCACTAGCCTCGGGCCCGTGCGCTGCCGTTCGTGCGGTCGAGCGTGTCGAGGGCTCGCATGTCAGTGCCGGAGAGCTCGAAGTCGAACAGCTGGGCGTTGGAGCGGATCCGCTCCTTGCGGCTCGACTTCGGAATGACGACGGCCCGATGCTGGATCGCCCAACGGAGCATGACCTGGGCCGGCGTCCGGCCGACGCGCCCGGCGACCGCGGTGATCGCCGGGTCATCGAGGCCCTGACCACGCTCGAGCGGACTGTAAGCCTCGAACACGATCCCCTGCTCCAGGCAGAAGTCGAGCAGCCGGCGCCGGAAGCGGAAGGGGCTGAACTGCACCTGGTCGACGGCGGGCACACGGGACGCACCCCGCATCAACGTCTCCAGCCGGTCACGGCCGAAGTTGCTGACCCCGATCTCTCGCGCCAGCCCGCGTTCCTGGAGCGACTCGAGCTGGCGCCAAAGGCGTGCACTCAGCAGCGGGAGCGGCCAGTGGATCAGGTAAAGGTCGACGTAGTCGAGGCTCAGCCGCTCCAGGCTCTTCTCGAGCTCGCGCGCGGCGCTTGCACGCGCGGGCATCAGCTTGGTCGTCACGAACACCTGCTCGCGCGGCAGGCCGCTCCGCCTGAGCGCCGCGCCGACGCTCTGCTCGTTGCGATACAGCGAGGCAGTGTCGATGTGCCGGTAACCGGCCTCCAGTGCCCACTCCACGGCCTGCTCGGTCTCACTTCCGGCAGCCATCTGCCATACGCCCAGGCCCAACACCGGGATTCTGGCTCCGCCGGCCAATTCGCGAGTCGGTTGGTCGCCAAGTGTTCTCATCGCGAGGACACGTTGGATCCAGAGTACGCGCGGAGAACTGCCGAGACGTTAGTGTCGGGGGCGGTGGCTTCGAGCGTTCCCTCTGAGCTGGCCGGACGAGAGCCGACCGCGGACCGGATCGAGTCGCTGCTCTCTGCACGGCTCTTCGTCGAGCCGCAACTGACCGACGGCCGCCTCTACTTCATCTCCAACCTCTCGGGCCTGCTCAGCCTCTACGCGATGGACGCCGCGGGCGGCGTTCCCGAGCCGCTGTTGCCGCCGCAGATCGCGCTCCAGAACCCGAAGCTGATCGGCGGGGATTCGTTTCGCGTGCTGCCGCGCCTCGGTCGCATCGTCGTGATGCTCGACCACGACGGCGACGAGAACTACGAGCCGTTTCTCATCCCGCTCGACGGCGGCTTCCCCGAGCCGGTCGCGGCGGACGCGTTCGAGAACACGCGCTCGCATCTCATCGAGGTCGACGCGGATGCGGGGATCGGGTACTTCGCGGTCGAGTCGCGCGAAGAGGCGATGCTCTACGCGCGGCGGTGCGACTTCGAGACCGGCACTGTCGAGACACTCGGCCAGAGCCCATACGGGGCGTTCCCCTCCGCATTCAGCAGCGACCACTCGCGCGTCGTCCTCGCCGACCAGTACCTCCCCGGCGACGTGTTCCTGTACGAGTCGGACGGAAACCGTGGACGCACGATCCTCTACGGCACGCCGTTGGACGAGCGCGAGCCTGGACGCGACTACCCCGCGGCCGGGATCACCTCCACCCACATCACGCCGAGCGCGCGCGGGATGCTGCTCGGGACAGCGCTCTTCGACGACGCCGGCTCGCCGGGCTACCTCGACTTCTCGCGGCCGGGGGATATCGAGCCCGTCGTGCTCGAAGGTCTCGTGCACACGGGCGCCGGTGAGCTCGAGACCCTCAAGCACCTCGAAGGCGACCGGTATGCGGCGATCTTCAACATCGACGGCTGCTCATGGGCCTACGACGTCCGCTTCGACGAGCCGTCGCGCCGGCTCAGGGTCGAGCGCGTGCTCGTCGGGGAGGGCGACCTTGCCGGCGGCGTTCTGCACGGGCTCGACCTCGACGAGTCGAGCGGCTCCTTCGCCCTCTCGTTCTGCACCGCGACGACGCCGACCCAGCTCTACGTGCTCGACGACACGCCCGCGCCAAGGACGCGCGAACGCGCTCTCGGGCTCGCGCCGGAGCTGCTCTCGCCCGGCGAGGACGCGTCGTTCGAGTCGCACGACGGGCTGCGTGTCTCCGCGCGCCTCTACCTTCCGTCCGAGCGACTCGCCTACGAGGGGCCGCGTCCGCTCGTGTACTACCTGCACGGCGGCCCGCAGGGCCAGGAACGGCCGGACTTCGCCTGGTTCTCGATGCCGCTGATCCAGACGCTGACGCTCGAGGGCTTCGCGGTCTTCGTCCCGAACGCCCGCGGCTCGACGGGTTACGGCCTCGCGTACACGAAACG
>JBGPLW010000199.1:0-5300 GCA_041486645.1 Gaiellaceae bacterium
AGGCGCCGCTCGTCGAGATCATGCACCCGCTCGTTGCCTTCAAGGAGGAGCTGCGGCGGCTGCGCGAGCTGACGGAGCGCGTGATGCAAGACGAGGCGCCGGAGCTCGAGTACCTCTGCGGGACGATGATCGAGCTGCCGCGCGCTGCGCTGCGCGCGGACGAGATCGCCGAGCACGCCGACTTCTTCTCGTTCGGGACGAATGACCTCACGCAGACGACGCTCGGCATGTCGCGCGACGACGCGGAGGGAAAGTTCCTGACGTTCTATCTCGAGGACGGCGTGCTCGAGTCGAACCCGTTCGAGACGCTCGACCTGAGCGGCGTCGGCGACCTGATGAAGATCGGCGTCGAGCGCGGCCGTTCGGCGAAGCCGGACATCAAGCTCGGGATCTGCGGCGAGCACGGTGGCGAGCCGCGCTCGGTCGAGTTCTGCCACCGCCTCGGGCTCGACTACGTCAGCTGCTCGCCGTACCGCGTCCCGCTCGCCAGACTCGCAGCCGCACAGGCCGTGCTCAAGGAGGCGCATCGCGCCGAGTACGTCGCCGCCGGTGGCTAAGTACGAGCTCCTGATCGACGGGACGCGCCGTTGGAAGGCGAGCTCGGAGGAGGACGTGCGCGCCTGGCTCGGCGAGTACACCGAGGAGCACGCGCAGGACGACCCGGACGCAATGCACGTTCAGATCCGACGGCTCTCGGCGTGGTCGTGGCTCACGGGCGGGAAGCTCGTCGGGCGGCAGCAGTTCCTCGTCGTCGCGCTCGCCGCGCTCGCGCTCGCCGCGCCGGCGCAGGCGGCGCTGAAGCCGGGCGACCGGGCCGCGATCGACGTCTCGGTCGCGACGCTGTGGAAGGCGCCGAACCTCTACCGCGCCATCGACCGGCCGTCGGTCACGAACCCAGTGCGCCCGATCGAGTGGAGCAAGAATCTCTCGACGACGGCATCGCGCGTCTGGCTCGACGCGCGCGTGCAGACGCAGGCGCTCTACGGGCAGATCGTCACCGTGCTCGCGGTGCAGCAGGGTTGGGCGAAGGTGGCGGTGCACGACGAACCGGATCCGCAGGACCCGCGCGGGTATCCGGGGTGGCTGCCAGTGTCGCAGCTGAAGGGCGGGTTCGATCCCGGAGGAACGGCCGTCGTGGCCGTTGCGCGGAACGCACCCCTCCTCATCCACGGCCGCACGCTCATGCTGAGCTACGGCACACGGCTGCCGCTCGTGAGGTTCAGCGGGGACTTCGCGGTCGTGCGCACGCCCGACGGCGTCGGGGCCCTCTCCGGCGCCGAGAGGCCCTTTCGCTACTCAGCCGCGTCGATCGTCGCGCAGGCGAAGCGGTTCCTCGGCGTGCGCTACCTGTGGGGCGGGCTCTCCGCGTGGGGCTACGACTGCTCGGGCATCGTCTGGGCCGTCTACCGCGCGCACGGCATGACGATCCCGCGCGACGCGGATCCGCAGTTCCGGCACGGCACGGCCGTGTCACTCCAGGCGCTGCAGCCGGGCGACCTCCTCTTCTACGGCACGCAGCGCTACGTCCACCACGTGTCGATCTACGCCGGCGCTGGACAGATGCTCGAGGCGCCGGACTCGGCGCACCGCGTGCAGCTCGTGCCCGTGCGCTACGGCGGCCTCGTCGGCGCGCGCCGTTACGTCAAGAGCTAAGCTTGAGCTCGATCGCGTCGAGCTTCTGCATCACGTCGTCGAGCGACGGCCGCGGCCGCGGGGTGGCATTGAAGATGCCCTCGGGCTCGAGCGTCACCTGCGTCGTGTCTGCGAGCTCGAACCCCTGGCGGCGCAGGCCCGCGACGAGCTCCTCGCGCGTCAGGGCGAGGCTGCGGAGCGCACGCTCGTCGGCCTTGCCGTTCTGCGAGATGACCGTTGGGGTTCCTTGAACCGCCTTGCGGAAGCGCGGCGACATGAATGAGGCCCGCACGAGCGCCGCGTTCGCGCCGATCAGGACGACGGCGCCGAGGAGCCCGCCGAGCAGCGAGTTGTCGTTGCCGATGACGGCGTTCTGCACGACGTTCGAGAGCAGGAGCAGCACGACGAGGTCGAGCGAGTTGAGCTGCGCGAGCTCGCGCTTGCCGGCGAGGTGGAGCAACGCGAGAAGTGCGAGGTAGACCGCCGCCGTGCGGACGGCCTTCTCCCACGGCGAGATCCCGAGATGCACCAGATGGTGGAGCACATCGCGGGGTTCGCTATGCGAGCCCGCGAACCTGCCAGTACGCGATCGCGATGCTCAGGGCGACGACGGCCACCACGCCGGCGCCGCCGATCAGCCCAACCTTGCCGTAGGCGGCATGGCCGCGCCCCCAGTTCGCGAAGGCGAGCGTCACGAGAATCCCGCCGATCAGGCCGCCGATGTGCGCGCCGATCGAGATGTTGCCGCCGGCGCCGTTGTAGGCGAAGTTCAGTACGAGGTTGATCACGATGAGCGTCGCCGCCTGGCCGCCGAAGCGCCCCGTGTGCTGCCACTCGAGGATGAGCATGGCGCCGAGGACGCCGAAGATCGCGCCGGAGGCGCCGACGGCGGGCGACAGCGGCGCCTGCACGAGTGCGCCGGCAGAGCCTGCGAGCCCGGCGACGAAGTAGAGGAGCACGTACCGAACCGTGCCGAGGTAGTTCTCGACCGGCCGGCCGATCCACCAGAGCGCGAGCATGTTGAAGCCGAGGTGGAGCAGGTAGCCGTGCAGGAACATCGGCGTGATCAAGCGCCACCAGTCGCCGTGGTGGATGAGCGGCCCGTACATGATCCACTTCGTGTAGAGCGAGCCGCCGGGGCTGTTGAGGCCGTATCCCTGCACCGCGGTGATCAGGTAGACCCCGACGTTGAGCGCGATGAGGATCTTCGTGACGGGCGTGTCGAGCACGTGGCTGGACGTTCGCCGGACGACGCGCGGCGGCGCGACCCGGCGGCCTGTCCCGGCGTGATCGGGGCAGCGGAGCCCGACCGGCGCGGCCGTCATGCACTCGGTGCAGATCGGGCGGCCGCACTCCGAGCACGAGAGGCCTGTCTCTCGGTCGGGGTGGCGGTAGCACGTCGGCAGGCGCGGCTCCGCGGTCGACATCGCGACTAGCCTAGCCGCGTGCTCGTCCACGTCGCCTTCACTCCGGACGAACGGACGCCGGCGCCGATCGGGATCGTCGTCGACGTCCTCCGCGCGACCTCGACGATGACGCAGGCGCTCGCGTCGGGCTACAGCCGCGTCCTCTGCTGCGCGGAGATCGACGAGGCGCGTGAGCTCGCGAAGAGCGAAGCCCCGGCGAAGCTTGCCGGCGAGCGGCGGCTCGAGTCGATTCCCGGCTTCGACTTCGGCAACTCGCCGCGCGAGGTCGCAGGCGAGCCGCAGGCCGAGACGCTCATCCTCTCGACGACGAACGGCACGCGACTGCTCGTCGACGCCGCAGCGCGCTTCGACCGCGTGTACGTCGGCTCGCTCCTGAACCTCGACGCGGTCGCAGCTGCGGCGCGCGGGCACGGAGAGGACGTTGCGGTGCTGTGCGCGGGCGTTCTCGGCGAGCTTGCACTCGACGATGCGTACTGCGCCGGACGCATCGCGGAGGCACTCGGCGGCGACGAGACAGATTCGGCCACCGCGGCGATCCGGCTCGCCCGGAGCTACGCCGACTCGCGCGAGGGCATCGGCGCCGGGCGGAGTGCCTGGAACCTGCGCCGGCACGGCCTCGAGGCCGACATCGACTGGTGCGCGCGCGAGAACGCGCTCGACGTCGTTCCGCGCTACCGCGGCGCCGTCGGTCCGGCCGCCGAGGTCGGGCTCTGAGGCCGGCGGCAGCTAGATTCAGGCCGTGAAGGCCCTCGCGGTCGCCGTGCTCCTCGGCGCGCTCATCGCGGTCGGATCGGCCGCCTCGGCCCCAAGACGACCGTGGCTCTGGCAATGCGAGCAGATCCACCTCGACGTGGCGAAGGACGCGTGCTACATCCGGCTGCTCCTTCTGGACATCGACCGTTCGGGTGACCCCGCAACGGAGCTGCCGAAGATCGATGTCCGGGCGAAGGCGACGCCGAGCTCCCTCTACGAGCGCTGCCACCTCCTCATGCATTCGGTCGGCCGCCAGTGGGCGCGCGAGCATCATCTGACGCTCGAGGGGCTGCAGAAGGTCGTTCCGCGCTCGAACGACCCCGGCTGCTCCGCGGGCTTCGGCATGGGGCTCGTGATGGAGCTCGGCCCGCAGATCATCAAGACCGGCGGCAAGAGCGCCCTCAAGACGTGTGTCACGCTCCCGACGCGCTGGCGCCAGTTCACCTGCGTGCACAGCCTCGGCCATGCCCTGATGCGCGGGTATCACGAGTCGCTCTTCCTCGCGGTGCACGCGTGCAGCCGACTTGACGCGCGGTATGCCCCGGACTGCGAGCAGGGCGCGTTCCACGACTACTGGATCTCGCTGCGCGGCGCCGACGACACGACCTCGCCGATCCATGCGGTGCGCTCGCCGCGGAAGCTCTGCGCGCAGTACGCGCGCTATGCGGTGCAGTGCTGGTACCGCTACTGGATCGAGCAGGCGCCCGGGCCCGTGATCGAGGGGCCGCGCGATCTGTTGCGGCTGTGCCACGGGCTTGCGGGGGCGCAGCGCGAGGGCTGCATCGCCGGCGCGGCGAAGGACGTGTACGACACGCCGGTCGCGCAGATGGTGATGTGCGCGAAGCTTCGCGCAGCGGACGCGCGCGCGTGCCTGCGCGGCGTTGCGAATCAGGCCTACGCCGGGGAGCCGAAGCAGGAGCTCGCGCTTCTCGGCGACTGCCGGCGCCTCCCGTCGGGAGCGGTCACGGCCTGCGCCGCCTGGTTCGGCCGGACGTTCAACGTCGTCGAGAACGGGCGGTTCCTCGTCCATGGGTGCCCGCTGGCTGCGCCGTCGTTGCGCGGAGCCTGCGCGTGGGGTGCGCGCCGGTGGCAAGGCCCGCTCGTGACGTTTTCCTAACGTCTCGTCGGCATACTGGATGCATGGTGACCAACGCGACTCCGCTGTGGATCTGGGCGCTCCCACTCGTCTTCGGCAGCCCCTGGATCGCCGCGAGCGTCTGGTTCTGGCTGCAGAGGCCTCGCGACGGGGCGCTTCCGCAGTCGATGGCAGAGCTGACCCGCAAGCGACTTTGACCTGAGCTTGACGGGAACTATCCCTTTGAGGGAGAGAGGCGATCCGCCTCTGACGCTGCCGCGTCGGATCGGAGTTGCTAACAGACGGCCGTGAGGATCGCTTCGACCGTCTCGCCGATCTGGCGGAGCGTATGAAGGACGCGGCCCCCGTAGGCCGGATGCCCCTGCTCGAAGGCTGGGTCAATGGCCACGAGC